>NZ_CP136514.1:300000-497759 GCF_032813545.1 Nodosilinea sp. E11 | reverse complement strand
CACCCTCTCCAGCAGCAGAACCCTACCAATGGCTCTGCACAACGTTGCGGGGGCCATGACTCAAGCGATCGCACCCATCGCAGCCCACTATGACGACGATGGGTGCGATCGCAGCAAGGCACAACAGAGCGATCGCACCAACTCCCCCTGAAGGCTGCCAGGTACGCGCAGTAGACCCTTTGGTAGCCAGTCTGGCATGAGGGATACGGCATCACTCCTATCATGATGAGCGACAAAATTCTTTAGGCCATCAATGACCAGAACCACGGCTGAGCCTAGCGATGTAATTGATCAAATGGTGGCGCTCCGGATTCAGTTAGCTCAACTCGAAACCCAAATTGAAGCTCTAAAACCAGCTTTCTTTGACGCCTGCGCGACTCAAGCAGCATCCCAACTCCAGCGCGAGTCAGCGGTCATCTTTCGTCGGCTCACGCCGGGCCAATGGAACTACCCGAGCGACATTACCGAACAGGAACAACGCTTGAAGCAGCTGAAGCAGCGGTTCCAACAAACCCACGAGCCAGTAGCTGGACGCGAAGTTAGCTGGTCAATTAAGTTGACACCTCAACCCTAGAGCGGGTACGTGGCAGTTCGCTAAAACCGCATCTGCGCGAACGGGAGTTGGCAATGAGCACACTGGCCGCTGACCCAATGGCTCGGCAGTGGAAACGCATGATGACAGCGGGGACATTGAGCTAATAGGGATGCCCTTCCAGGACGGCTGCGCCGCCGCTGATGGATTTCGCAATCGGGTTGGGCACTCAATTGCCAGGTGAGTCTGTGCCAGGGGGCTTCGGCGTAACAGTCAGGACACAACCGCGTGGGCCAATGCAATCGGGTGTCGGAGGGTGACCACATCCCATGGAGGCGGGCGATCGCAACACCGCTCATCTGGGAGAGCTGCTGAAGAGAACCGGGGGTCGGTCGCCGCTGGCGAGAGGGGCTTTCCCAATAGGAGACGACATAGGATCGCTGTCCCAGCATGGCCGATAACTGGGCACTACTGAGGCGATTGGCTCGACGAAATCGCCCCAAAAAGTGACCAAAGCTCTCGTCAGCATGAGGCTCGACCTGGAACAGCCAAGGGGTAACGGAGGCTGGTGCTGCTGCTGGTGCTGGTGAAGACGGGTCTCCGGCCATTACTTGATCGCCAGTGAACATTCTTTGACCACTTGTCGCAGTAAGGGCAACTCAATGCGTGGCTGACCGCGTTGCAAGGCCCGAATGGCGGCTTCACAGAGGATTTGATTCAGGACGCCAATATAGCCTCGGCTGGCCTGGAGCAGCAGGCTCTGGGCTTTCGGGTTGGCCAGGTTGGAGGGTTTGGGTAATTGCAGCACATGCTCTTCCCAGAGGGCGGTCATCTCCTGAAGTTCTTCACTGCTGAGTCGAGAAAAGCGATAGGCCGATAGAAATCGATAGAGGACTTGTTCATCACGTTGAATGACGGCGTTGAGCCGATCGGTGCCCACTAGCACGACGGCAATCTCTAAGAGGTCGGATATGTCTCTAATTTCAGACATCGCTTGAGCGGTTACCCGTTGGGCTTCGTCGAAGATGATCATCTCAACCTGGCAACTCCGGAGCACGTGGTAGACCCGCTCCCGGAGTTCAGGGATGCGCCCTCGCGTGGCTTGATACTGAAGGCTTTCTAGCAGGCCGACCAACAGGTTGCTCACGGAGAGGTTCTCACGACAGTGCCAGTACATCACTGGTATCAGGGGGGCTTCACCGGGTCGCTGGGTCACTTTGGATTTGAGGTGGTAGGTATCACAGCTCACGGTCTTGCCGGTACGCGATTCCCCGATGACTCGGCAGGATTGTCTGGCTA
Source organism: Nodosilinea sp. E11 (assembly GCF_032813545.1). NCBI lineage: Bacteria > Bacillati > Cyanobacteriota > Cyanophyceae > Nodosilineales > Nodosilineaceae > Nodosilinea > Nodosilinea sp. E11. The sequence continues at coordinate 495,928 of NZ_CP136514.1, read as the reverse complement.
AGCGTTTACCGTCTAGCCAGGTATGAAATTCCAACATCTGGGGCAGTTCCAGGACGCGACGACGGCCCAGGTCTCGAATTCGCTCATTCACGTCGGCGATCGCAGGATTGGGGTCGGCAGCAGGGGAGGGAGACATGGGATAGGAGGCTCCGGAAGGGGGGGTTGATGTTGAGGGCGCTTAAAGGCCGTGCGATTGACGCAGTTGCTCGTAGTCGTAGACGCGTATGGCGGGTAGGGGCTTAGGGGCCGGGGACGATTCAGGCTCGCTTGCTTCGTCGGACGGTAGGTCTTCGTGGTTGGCGGGCAGCGGGGGCGCTGACAGCAGCTCGTCAATGAATTGCACGCGAGATTGAATCTCGCTGAGGATGGACTGATTGGTAATCTCGGTGCGAGCTTCGCGCAAACGACGACTGATGGCTTTGGCTTCGGCTAGCGAGAGGCGTTCTGTTTCGAGGTTTTGGGCGTGGGCACGGGCTAAAAAGACGTCGGTCGTACCCTGGGGTTGGTACACCAGGACGGTGGTGATGTCTCGGGGGTCATAGCGGAGGACGACGTCGGCTCCGGCATGGCCTGATAGGTATTCGCCGCGATAAATCAGGTTGGCAAAGCGCAGGTACCCGCCCTGGTAAATGCGGCGGCGCTGTTGGCGCATCAGCAGTAAGTCCAGTTCTCGTTCGTCTGGGGGTTTCCCTTGGGCCATCTGTCCGGCGCGCCACCGCTCTATCCGACTGTGTTGGCGATCGCGGGCGTCCGGTTGCTGGTTGTAGTTATCCACGATGTAGCGGATGAGCAGGCCCTCTAGTTGCTCTAGGCTCAGGCAGGCGTCTGCGTTGATCGACGCTAGATGGGGCTTGGCGTTGGCGGTGGTATAGCCCGGTAGGGTGGAGAAGAATTCACGGTTGAGGGTGCCGAAGGGCCGTTCGACGATGCCGCCTTCGGCGGGACGGCGACGCAGGCACAGCACGATGCCTAATCGGCTGGCGACTTGATCGATGTGGGCTGAGGTGAAGTCGGAACCGGCGTCGGTGTACAGGTACTTCGGGACGCCGTAGCTCTCCCACAGGGCTTCGGGTTCGTAGCCCCGTTGATACTGTTTCGGCAGGATCGCGTGGCGCAGGGCTAAGCCGGTGACGGCGGCACTGGGGGGTTCCAGGCCCAGGTGTATCCCCATGATGCATCGCGAGTAGGTGTCGATGACGGTGGTCAAGGTCGGTCGACCCAAAACGTCGCCTTGGCTATCGACGACCACAATATCGGCTGGTGTGTGGTCGCATTGCCATACCTGGTTGCTGTATTCAACGGCGATCTCAATCCCTGATTTTGCGGTCAGCGTCAGGGTATCTCCCTGCCAGCCGATGGAGCGTTGCTTCTGCTTTTGCTCGGCTTGCCTAATCTCACCCGACAGGATGCGGTATACCGTGCGACGGCTCGGATAATTGGGGCTACCGATGGCGGCGGCGTGGCTGGCGACTTGTTTGGCGATTTGGGCACGGCTCGTTTTACGGGTGCCTCGGTTCCCGTTGCGGTAGCGCTCAAGGATGAATTCCCGCCAGCTATCGTCCACTCTCACATTGCCTTCGTCGAAGCGTACTTGGCGCTTCAAGCCCTCAATGCCCCGTTCGCGATAGTGACGCACTAACCGCTTCAGATTGCGCACGCTCAAGCTCAGAGTGGCGGCTGCCGCAGCCTCCACCTCTCGGTACGTGGATTGACCGCGATAGCGTTCTAGGCCTTGAATGACCTCCAGGCGGCGGCGTTCGTCTAAGGACAGTGTCTCTAGGTGCGGCAATGTCACCGGTTCACTTTTTTCACCTTTCTCACGTGCCACGATATTTGTCATTCTCTGCACTTTTAATTCTGCTACTCTAAACCCTCTCAAAGCATTGCAGCACAACCGTTTTACCGTTCTTTACCAGCACCTTTTTTGTGCCACGATATTTGTCATCAAATTCGTGCCACAATATTTGTCATCAAATCCCCAAACCCTTATAGGACAAGCACTCCAGGCGCAATCGCAACCTCGAACAGCGGCCCCGATCACGGCGCTGAATCAGCCCCAAAATCGCTGGAAGCCCCAGCAGGCAACTGTTCTAGCCGCCATGACAATTATCGTGGCACAACGATGACAAATATCGTGGCACGCGACAAATTCCAAAAAACTCTAGACTGCACCCTCTATACCCCTATAAACCATTCTTATATCTTTATTTCTTATATTTCTGTACCTTTTGCCGTGATCCCCATTATGCGATCGCAACCCTCTTAAACCCCCAAAGTCCCTATGGATAAAGGCTTTTGGCCCTTTCAACCCCTGCGCCGATCCCCAGTGATCCCCGACTCCTATAAAATATTCCTATCCTTTATGCTATTTCTATACCTGTATTCAATATATAAAACCTCATATTCTATGGCGACATAAGGAATCTGTATCAATCAATTTCTACGAGATTCCAATGCTTTCAGCCCCTAAGACGTGCGATCGCACCCCTGCATCATCGCTTACAACTTCTAGACTGCAACGTAACTCGCTAAACTTTATCCTGACTACTATTCTGTATTTATTGCAGTCTTGTCGTCGTGTGTAGTCAGCCAAACAGGAGCAACACTCCATGACCATCGCCACCCCCAAACCCGATGTAAAGCGGCTCCTCACCCTAGGGTTAGACCCCAGGGACGTGCAATACCTCAGCAACCACCAGCAGCCCCTCCAACCCCCTGCTGAAGCCTTCTACAGCTTCTCTATCAAATAGCTCGAACCGCCAGTCCTCAGCGCAGGGAGGTACCCCCACACCATCCTTGAGCGCAGCGATCGCACGCCACGATCGCACCCTCTCCAGCAGCAGAACCCTACCCATGGCCCTGCACAGCGTTACGGGGGCCACCACTCAAGAGATTGGCGATCGCGCTGGCATGGGTCTACTACACCGATGCTCTGGCTGTTCGTCGTCACAGTGGGCGATCGCAGCCCACTATGACAACGATGAATGCAATCGCCCGCTAGCATCCTTGTCTCTGCCACCCGCAACACCTGGCAGGCCTTGGGCATAACGATCGCGCCATCGACTTCTACCGCACTCTCTGAATCATGCTCCAGAGCACGGGCTGACTGGCTTTCCCCCCCTGCTTATAGGGTGTCCAGGCAGGGCGGGCCGCACGACGCTACGACACCGAATGTGACGCTGAGGCAGCAGCCACTGGCTCTAAGAATCGATCGCGTCATCTACCCCGTCAATGTCGTCGCAACCTATGCGCCTAAGGCTACATCCCAAGTCTCTGCCAACAACCATCCCTCTGCCGAAACTATCTATCGTCGTCGCGATCTTCGGTAACGACAAGGAAGCGCGACGGGATGAGGATGGGCGATCGCCGCTTCAATTTCCTTTTTTTCGTCGTTCTCATGTGCCACGATATTTGGCCGTTGACCACCGTTGCCCCTGGTTTCAGGCAAAGCCTTGAAACCCTTATCTCACAAGGGTTTCGGCCACGTCTAATCGCCTCTATCTCGTGCCACAATAAATATGCAAAGACCTATAGACTGCAATGGATTTAGCTATAAATAACCCTAGCTGCTATTGAATACTGGTTTAAGTCAGGATGTTGATGTTATGGAGTAGAATGCCTCCTCGCCCTAGGGCTAGCTCCCAGGGACATGCAATCCCTCAGCAGCCCCTCCAACCCCCTGCTGTAACCTTTCACCATGTCTCGCCCGCCACCTGCCCCCAGCGCAGAGAGGGTATCCACACGCTCTCCTTGAGCGCGGCGATCGCATTAGATCACCTTTTCCAGTGAAGGACAAAGACTCTCGCTCTAGTGGCGGCAGAGCCAGGGGTTCACGTTTTTCGCCAGTCTCACGTGCCACGATATTTGTCATTCTCTGCAATTTTAATTCGAGTTCTCTAAAGGCTCTCAAATCACCGCAGCACAACCGTTTTGCCGATCTTACTAGCCTCTTTCACGTGCCACATTATTTGTCATCAATTTTGTGCCACGTTATTTGTCATCAAATCCCCAAACCCCTGCGGGACAAGCATTACGGACGCGATCGCAACCTTGAACGTCGGCTCATCATCATGTCGCTGGCTCAGACCCAAGATCGATAGATGTCCCAGCAGGCAACCGTTCTAGCACCCATGACAATTATCGTGGCACAACGATGACATTTATCGTGGCACGCGACAGATTTACTAAGACCCACAAACTGCAATAGATTTAGCTATAAACAATTTGACTGCTATTGCATATTTATTGCAGTTAAGATATTATGTAGTAGTCAGCCAAATGGGGAAACACCCCATGACCACTGCCATCGCCACCCCCCAACCCGAGATCAAACGGCACCTCGCCCTAGGGCTAGACCCCAGAGATGTGCAATACCTCAGCCGCTACCAGCAGCCCCTCCAACCCCCTGCTGAATCCGTCCACGGCTTCTCCCCAACGCTTGCCCTCAGCGCTATGAGGGCACCCCACCCCTCACGTTCAGGCAATCCCCCATGAACCCTACTCAAGCTCTCGTTTCCCCCCTGCTGGCCCCCTACGCGATCGCCCCTTCCATCCTGGCCAACGCCTCCCGACACACCTGGCAAGTACTGCGAAGCGATCGCGCCCTCGACGTCTACCACACTCTCTCAATCCTGCTCCAGATCGCTGGTTGGCTGGCTTTCCTCGCCTGCCTCTATACCCTCCAAGCAGGCAAGGCCGCTCGTCGCTTCTACGAGGCCCAATGGGCCACCGAAGCCTACGCACTGGCTCTACGCATTGACAATGCGATCGACCCCCTCGATGGCGGCGCTGCCCTGCCCCAGGCCGATGTCAATTCCGCTGCTACCCTGCTTGACCTCCCCTCCACTAGCAGCACCACCATCCACCCCGACCAGGTGCAGGCCATCCTCAACAGCACCGGCACCGCTACCAACAAACTCCGCGCTCTCGCCAACCTCGTCAACCTCCAATGGCGGCACTCTAGAGGTCACAAGAAACACATGCGTAACGGCGATATCCGCGCAGCCCTGGCCCCCGTCCTCCCCGCTGACCTTCTCGCACAACTCTCCTAGCCCACCTCCCCCGCTCCTGGGGCAACCCTCCCCCTGGGGCCTGCGCGATCGCATCCCCCTCGACCTACTTACCCATCCAAAAGCACCATGAGCAACACCACGTTTGAAGCGAATGACCATCAATACTTCGCTCTGAAGCAGGCCAAGGACTTCTTCGAGCAGCGCTGGAAATCAAATCTGCGAACCTGTTGGGAAACTGGGAGGTATCCCTGCTCTCTGAGCCAGTACAAGGCTGAGCTTCAGCAGGTACGCAACCAAGGGGAGGCCAACTGGCTGACTAGGTTCAGATTCGAGGGATAAATACCTGGGGCGGCGGCAAAGCAAAACCCCGCTAGGGCAAACCTGGCGGGGCTGAGAGCAGGGGGGTTGGAGGAAATTAGGACGGGGACCGCAGCCGTTACACTGAAGCCGCAGACCAAACTCTTAATCGATGGATTTCTACGTCGCATTTAACAAAACCCTGAACCGCTTCGATCTCAAGGCAATTGATTTAGCGCGTAAAACAGACTTATCTATGCAACGGGTGAGTCAATTCAAAGATGGCTTTAACGTCAGGGTAGACACCCTGCAAAAGCTTTTGGAGGTAATGCCTCAAGAGGCCAAGAGGTATATGCTCACGCTGGTAGCCGAAGGAGAGACCGATTCTCCCCCCAGCACTGGAGGGTAGCTATAGCAGCTCGCAAACAAGAAACGTCATGCTCGCCACCTGGCTGGAGTTGGCCTGGCTGGAATTCGAATCGGGTTAGAGCTTCAAGGCTGATCTGTGGCTGGCTCCCTTCGCTGAGATGCTCACCCGGTTTCCCCTGGATCGGCCTACCCCCCTGTGGGCCAGTCGCGGCGGGCGGTGGCCAGGAGATGTTGGCGATCGGCGCGGCCTGGGGACTCGGTCTGTCGAGCGAAGCAGCGGCAAAGCAAAACCCCGCTAGGACGAACCTGGCGGGGCTGTGATCAGGGGGGTCAGAGTCCCTGCATCTTCTGCATTTCAGTCTTGATCCGCCGTCGCTTGCCCAGTTCAATCCTGAGCCGCCGCCGCTCCTTAGCCACCTGAATCGCATCCCCTTTCACCTCAGGGTGCTCCTCCAGCACCGTCAGCACTCCCTCCATCAGGGTGGTGGGGGTTATCCCCTCTGCCGCGCACAGCGCCATCAACTGCTCGTAAAACGTGACGTCCATCTTATCGAGCTTGGGTGCCTTGGTGGCCACCTCAAATTCTTCTACCTCCGGCACGGCGGCCTCGACCACTTCAGGCAGGGACGACACCGCACGAGGGGTCTTCTTGCGGCTGGGTGTCTGCACCCAGCTCTGGCTCGTTAGGCCGTTTGTAGCTGTACTGTCCGCCATTCTGCCGCTCCTTTTCCGGTTAATTTCTCTGCAATGGTCTGGAATGGACGCTCCAGACTGCCTACCCCGGCCTCAACCAACGTCTTCTGGGTGGTCAGCGCCCGCTCAAATCGGTCGGAGCGAATCACCATTGGCATCAGCTCAAAGCCGCACGCATCGGCAATCCCCTGCATCGATGCGATCGCGGTACGGGCATCGATCAACATATTGTTGCCGTACATCGGCACTTTGAACGGGATACCCCCCAGTACGGGGATGTCTAGGTCTAAATCATCGGCCAGTTCGTTCAGGATAGACACGGTGCGCCCCAGCGCCTGCACTCCTTTCAAGTCGGCGGTGGCTGGGATGAGCACTCCGTTGGCGGCACCCAGCGCCGAGATGGCAATCTGGATGGGCTCTGGGGGAGTATCGATCAGGCAAAAGTCAAAGTCTTGATCCACTTCTTTCAGCCGTTTCTTCAGCAGGTAGGCACCCCGGCCTGAGGCGGCTAGGGTCGCCTCTGCTTTGAGCAATGAACTGTCGGACGGCAGCAGGGCTAGCGTCTCTGAGAGCCGATACATCGACTCTGCGATCGTGGCTTCGCCCTCCAATACCTCCCGCACACTGTTCAAGTCGGGGTCGAGGTACTTCCCCAGCAGCCAGGAGGTCAGCGAACTCTGCGGCTCACAGTCCACCAACAGCACTCGGTAGCCTTCTGAGAGCATCTTCCCCAAGGTCAGCACCGTGCTGCTCTTCCCCTGGCCTCCATTGAAGGACGCGATCGTTATGGTCTGCATCGGAACATCACCAAAAGCTTCCTCAGAAATACCATGGTTTCCTAATCAATTAAATGATCACTTAGCAGATTGGTCAAATGGCCTTTTGGTGAATTTCCCTTTTTACTATTTTCCTATTTAGCTGGTGGCCTGTGCTATGGGCTGGTTGAGTCGCATCCCTGCGATCGCTTGAAGGTCTGATCTACTATGGCTGGGGCGGGGGTAGGGGTAGAGTCTACGTGGCTTTCCTTGTAGGGTAAATGGTAATGTTCCTGTTTTCCTAATTTCCTATTTTACCTTTGAGGCAATCAGTAAAGAGGCAGAGCCTACATGACTTCCTTGTAAGGTAAATGGTAATTTTACTGTTTTCCTAATTTCCCATTTAACCTTTGAGTCACTTAGTAAATTGGGTTTCTAGGTCGCCGATTCCTCACTATCGATCGCTTCGTGCAGATTCACCGCTGTGGACACCTCTACCTCCACTGACGGGAATGCTGCCGCCGCTCTAGGCTGTCCCACTACAACCGCTCCCTCACCAAGTATTCGGGCAGTGGAAACAGCCTCAGTTTCCGTCTCACCAACTCGGTGAAGATCCTTCCCAGGCCCTAGTCGCCACTGGGCAGCTATACCAAGTTTCTCGCAACGCCTGGAACAACCCTACCCAGACCCGCTACAGACGACAACACGCTACCGCTTGACTAACATACTGCTAACTACCCTTACTCCCATGTCTCTATCTCACACCTACGACACGCCCCGCAGCGAAATCACCGCCGCCATGGAGCAGCGCATCGAAAAGGGCGATCGCACTAAGCTCACCAAGAAAGAGCTGGAGGAGTTGATCGCTATCCTCGTGGCCAAGCTGGTGGAGATGAATGCCCTTGGCACTGACACGAAGGCGGCAATCGATCATCTCTGTGCAGCGGAGCAGGCGCTTTTGGAGCGGGCTTATCCCCGTAGCAGTATCAATTCGGTCTATTTCCCGCGCTACACAAAAGCGATTAAATCCGCGATTGAGGCGGGGCGCATTACCCTCAATGGCAAAAACTCGTACCCTCGGCGGTGGACGAAGCGCAATCCGCTGCCAGGGGAGCCCAGCAGTGGCTCTGAGGAACGACACTATGCCTTAGACGGGTTCACCTACCCCATTGAGGTGCAGGCCCAGCTCCGAGCCGCTACCACCCAAAATGCCAATGCTCGTCAGGACGATCGCCAGCCGGTCGATCTCGATGCCTATATGGGCAAAATCAACGTCCTGTTGGCCTCGAATGACCCGATCGACTTGATCATTGCGATCGCGGCGGTGACGGGGCGACGCCATACGGAGGTCGTCAGTCTCGGGCAACTCCAACCCCAGGTGGGGGAGATGACCCAATTGATTCCCCAGGGGCATCCTTACTTACTGCGCTTTACCGGGCAGCAGAAGGCGGCGAAGGCGGCCTATGACTTGCTGACGTTGGTGCCCGCCCAGGATGTCTTGTTGGCGGTGGAAAAGCTCAGGGCTGCCGCTGACATTCATGACTTGGACGGGATCGCTTCGGATGATCCCAGGATGGAGGCGCTCAATGCCCGGGTGAATCGTCGGGTGGTCAAGGTGCTGGATGAAGTACTGCCAACGCCGAAGGGGTTTACCAATATCTCTATTCATCGCTGCCGCGCGGTCTATGTGCCGATCTCCCTCCACTTCTTCTGCCCGGCCAATATAGCGGAGCAGCGCCTGGCTCAGCATCTCCTCGGCCATGTTCTGTTAGATGACACCACCACCGGCAATGCCTCGGTGACGGGGCATTATTACCAGTATTATCTCACTCGCCATGGGAGGCCGCTCACGGCGCGGGGGGTGAAGCTGGCCGCGAGTGGCCCCATTCCCCTGCCGCCTGATGAGATTGATGCACCCGTTGAACACCCTTTTATAGATACCGAAGGAGAACTGATTGTGGCTGATCCTCTTCCCGAAACGTCAACGCCGACACCGAGCCCGCAGGGGAATGGGTCAAGCGGGGGTGACCCGGTGTGGGCGACGATCTCATCTCAGGCGGTGACGATCTCGACTCAGGCTCAAACCATCTCGGCTCAGGCGGCAACCATTGATCGCCTCGCTCGCGCAGGGGGCGGGCAGGGTGATGATTCAGCATTCAAGGCGTTGAAGGTTGAACATACACGACTACTGGCGATGCTTGACGAGTTGAAGGCGATCGCTGATGACCCTAACCAACTCCAGGCTGCTCAGCGCTTCTTTGACTTCGAGGCGGTACTCAACAGCCTGACTGCCTGACACATCTTTATACGGCCTCCCAGGGTGGTAGTTGGCAGCACAAGGACTGGATTCTAGAGAACCAGATGCGTTCATAGTACCGGACTTCAGCTTTTTTAGAGGCAAAGCAGGGTTCAGGGTCAACGGTGAATAGGGGGATGGGTTTGAGCAACGAACGCCCTTTGTTGACGGCTCCTTTGAGCCAGCGCAGGCCAATTTTGAGGTAACTGATGCCCCGAGTCCAATGAGGGTCAACCTGAGTGCGGAGGCCATCGAGCTGAACGGCCATGCCCTGGGTGGTGCCATAGAGGATGGCGACAGCCGCTATGAGATAGAGTCGTTCGAGGGCTGGAGCCGAGCGAATGCCGGAGGCTTCTAGCTCAAAGACCCCGGATTTTGAATCGAGGAAAAGCTCCTCGACTCGAAACCGAAGGGCATACTGCCACAGGGTATTGAGGGACGGCGGCTCATCGGTGATGACAGCCCAGGGCTCCTTGACGCCTTTGACGTTAGCCAGCACCAGGTTGCAGCGCCAGCGACCATCCGTCCACAGACCAATGCCCTCATAGAAACGGGCTTCGCCCTTGGGGGGCCACAGATAGCCGACTTCAATGGGATGACGGCGGGGGCCATGGACCACCACATCACTGGGTAAGCGCAAACAATAGTGCCAGCGACTTTGGCTTAACCACGCCAGCAGGTCATGGTTGGCAAACCCTCGGTCGGCTAACAGCATCACATCAGGGTAGGGCTGCAACAGCCGATGGGCCAACCGCAACAGGGGGAGATATCGCTCCGTACTGACGGTGGCACTCGAATGCTCCAAAACCCGCCACAGCAGGGGCACCGCTCGTCCGCAGCAGGTCACCGACAAGTGAATCATGCAGTAGCGATTCCACAGCACCGTGGTATCGAGCGCCAAGTAGAGTCGTCGCCCTTTCCACCGATGGATGGCCGCTAGCACCAACGGCACGTACAGACTTTTGACCCGGACCCGACGATTGCCCATGAAGCGCTGCCATCGTCGTTCGGTGCTTTGCGCCTGGCGGGCGCGACTGGGTACATACGATTCCCACTCCGGTAGGCTCAACTGACCACTGCACACCAGCGCGGTCACCATCCAAGCCAGCGCCTTGAGGTGCCGCAGGTCACGGCGATGGCTATATTGACGCAGCAGTGGCAGCACTTGATCATAGAGGCAGGTGGTGGCTGACATGGTACAGACCCTGAGATGACGCAAATTTCAGCGTCTCATGTCACCTCACCCTTTTCCCCTCGCGTCACGAGGTTTCAAGCCTTTCACCTACTTCTGTCAGGCAGTCAGCTCAACAGCGTCTCGATCAGCTTCTGAGTGAAGAATGGCGACGCTGATCATCAACGCACAGGAGTCATCGGCCCAGCTGAATCTTGGGCTTACAGGGGTACTTATCCTTACAGTTTACGTTTGCCAGGGTAGCGACAACCTCCGAGACCCAGCGGAATAGACTGCTACCCTAGCTCCAGCGGATTTTCACGTCGGCCCCTAGCTATCCCGTTGATGGCTTTTGCTTTCTCAACAGCCATCACAACCAATCGCGGCCCAGACGATGAAATCGGATAGGGGACTATCGTTTGCGTAGAGGCAAGATTCAGCAAGAGGCAATCACCTGACTCAATGGTGTAGCTTTCCAAGCAGAGCAGGTTTGTACTGGGCAACAGAGCTTGAAGGCATTCCATCGGCAGATCACTGAAAGGTGCGATCTACAGTTTCCTCACTAGCTCTCGGCTTCACCAAAAGCTCGGAAGAGCCCAAGGTAGCTGACATTTCATAGCTCGCCTTTTGCCCGTCATCAAACGAGGTTTCAAGGCTTTCCCCCACTTCTGTCAGTTAGTCAAATTTTCAACATAAGAAATAATGTTTCCAGCAATACAGACAGGTCTGTTTCTTTTTACTATCCTCTAGCCATTGAAGCTAAGAGGTGCTTTCCCCATAAGTACATAAGCCTAAAAGCCTCTGTACTTTACAAATCTTTCTTCTCTCTTTTCCTATGGTCAGTAGAAAGCTCAGTCGCAGGATCTTCGACTGCTGGTGAGGTGCATGTCCTTTAATAGTGTAGAAAACTCCTGGAAATCTTGATATACAAGTAATCTCCATGAAAACGGGAATTTCTACAATTTGCCTATTTTGGGATATTGGCTGACGAATCTAGGGCATTTCAGCTCACATTTCTACATACCACATCGTCTCATTTAAGACTCACCTGAGTTTCCTAGACCACTAAGGGCGTATACCTCTAAATCTGGCTTTTAAGATAGTTATGTAGGGCCATAATATAGTTGCAATAGGTATGATAACTCAAAGTATTAATGAGTTCCTGCTTACAGTTCCGAATCTTGGAAATCCTTAGAGTGCATTGTTTTGCCAAGATTTAGCTTGTTCGAGACGGATTAAAATTTTAGTCTTTCATCTGATTTGGTTTTGTTTATGAATCAGTACAGTTCTCGTTACATTGCAAAGCAGGCTATAGAACAATCGATCCCTAAATCAACGTGGGAGAAGAATGAAAGATTTACTCAGCACTTATTAAGTCAGCTCAAAAAGCACCCTATCTCGTCTCACTCCGTTATCGAAGCTCTAAACTCCTCGCGTTTCAAGAAGGAGGAATTAAAGTTAATCCACTTGGATTACCGACATGCTATTGTCCAGATTTTTACTGATGCATTGTTGGCAGCACAGTTTCAATGTCGGCAACTAGAGCCAAAATTAAAGCCGGGCAGTAAAATGTTTCCTCGTTTTTTACTGTCACTTAATGTTTTGGACGAATTTGGATTTGCCGTGGGAAGTATGGATGAACTTTACTTAGGTAGTCCTTATAATGCACACTATCCGCTGTTTGAAGAGTTACTTTGTGAATTAGGCATTGGTTTGAATGAGTGTGAAACATACGTGCCATCCTCGATTTCAAAACAACTTAGAGAATACTTAGAAAATTCTTACAGTGATTTAGTTTCAGTGGTTAGCTTGCTTGCGATAGCAGAAGAAATCGTCATTTTATTTAGTGCTCCTCTTAGGGAAAGCATCAAGCCTTTGGGAATTCAAGTAAATTCTGGATATTACTCATGTCATGGATCGAGCAGTGATTCTCAAGCTAAAGCGGCTGATGACGTACATGCATCTGATTTGTGGTGTATTGCGACTCAATCTCTGGAGTGTGAGAAGTATAAAGACATTGAGTACATGTGCCAAAAATATTGTGATTTATGGATGGACTTTTGGAATTTTCAAATGAATCGAGTAATGTGATTTAGCACGATCCTTGATTATTTAAATAGTGAGCAGATAAATTCTTTGGGACATTTTATAATGCTTACCTGTCAAGACCAAAAGAAGAATAGCTACAGGGCTTACTGCGATTTTCTAGGAACTGAGGAATATTCACGATATAAGGAATGCAATAGGATTTTTACTGCAGCTACCTTAGGCCCACAAGGTAGTAGCAGTGATGAGACACTTCAGTATTTCAACGAGGCGAGAATTCTCACAAAAGAAGCAATGAGAGTGTCTCTTTATCCGACTTTTGAGGAGCTAAAGGATGCCTTGGTCGAAGATAGAATTCAAATTGCAGTAGTACCTCATGCATATCACAATATCAACCTCTTCTATATGTCTCCAGCTATCAGGCTGCTTGGCATCTTCATATTTCCTACTCCTGTGTATGGATTAGCGCGCAGAAGGGGAAGTACTAAAAACTTTTCTGATTATAGGGAGATACTGACACATCCCGCTCCTGTACCCTTAATGGATTACCTGCTTCCCAAAACCTGCTCACAGGAAATCAAAGTTCGGCTTGTCAGTTCTACTAGTCAAGCAGCAATTCTAGTAAGCAAGGAATTCGATGAGCTCGCGATAACTAATGAACAAGCAGTTTCAGAGTATGGGCTAGAGTTTATTAAAACTTACGGGGAAATTTTAATGAGCTGGTCAGTTTTTGGAAGAGGAGAGTAGTATTTATGTCAATTTATTTTCCTACCGCTTTGAAGAATAAAATCGATTCTGAAATCGTATCCAACGAATTCTATTGTGGCGATACAAAAGTCATGATATCCTCAATCCCGGCAAATTGTAAGCTCAGCGCACACAAGCATTCCGAAGCTCAATTTGGACTTTCGCTTCAAGGAGTATTTGAAATGGAAGTTGATGGTCAGAGGAAGCTATTGCAACCACTAAAAGATGCTTATTTTGTCGGCTCTAATATTTTGCACAGTGCGAAAAACAGCTCCTCTGAGTTAGCGATTGGCTTAGACATTAAACGATTAATTAATGAAAACGATGCTGGTTTCATGAAACCTACTGATGAAAAAGAACTTAAAACGGGAATGTCGTTTAGTTTTTTTACTGGCTCCTGGTTTGAGATCATGATTGCGAAAATTCCACCAGGAGGAAAAATGAATGTTCATAACCATAAACATGAACAAATCGGAATTGGTGTGATCGGTAAATATATTATGACAGTGGGAGAGGAGGAGCAGGAGTTTGAATACGGAAAAGTTTATTTCGCTCCCTCCAATACCCCACATAGTGCTTACAATCCTTTCCCCGAGGAAGCTTGTTCCGTTAACATATTTGTTCCACCTCGTTATGGTAGAAAAGCCAGGAAAGCTTTCCTGGCCTAGTTAGGGCAAAATTTAGATTAAACAAGGAAATACGTCAAAAAATTGAGGGGAATTTGTCTGAATGGATTTAGCTATACAAAGACGGGTTGCCTTAGTAATTGGTGCTAGCAGCGGAATAGGTGAAGCCACAGCTAAATTGTTGCTAAAGGAAGGTTGCTTTGTGGTTGCCTGCTCCAGGAGCCTATCCAATTTAGAAAGGGCATATAGTGATTCTTTAGAGGCACTTCGCGAAGGGAAAATTTTTCTTTTCGAATGCGATATAGGTGAGGAAGAACAATGTAGAAGGCTGGTGAAAGAAGTAATCGCTAAGTTTGATAGAATTGACATTCTAATTAATTCCTCCGCTGGCCCTAGTTTTGCTTGGGGTTTAGAGCAGGTTCCAGGCGAAAACTGGGAAACTGTTTTTACCGGTAAACTTTTTGGTTATATAAGAATGATTCAGTTAGTTATTCCAATCATGGAGAGAAATAACTGGGGAAGAATAGTGAGTTTGGCAGGTATTGCTGCTAAGGAACCATCCCTTCCTCTGATTCAAGCTGGTGCCGTTAACGCTGCCCTAATAAATTTATCAAAATCAATATCTCAATACACTTCCTCCAAAAACGTGTTGATAAACACAGTAAGTCCAGGAATCATTAAGACTGCAAGATTTAGGAGCTTTCTAAATGGCTATGCAAGTCAATTAAAGCAGGATAACGATGTAGTTGAGAATTTATTGATACAGAAAGTACCCACAAAAAGATTAGGCACTGTAGATGAAGTTGCCAATTTAATAGCTTTTTTAGCATCTGATTGCTCCAGCTATATAACTGGCACTAATATTTCTATTGATGGCGGTTTATCTACGACCGCGTTCTAATATTCGCTTTTAAGGCCAAAGGTTCAAACTCCCACTAGTTAAGCAGTACTTCGCAAGTTTCACTCAAGGTGTTTTTATCATGAATTGCTTGCCCAACTCTGGCAGGATAAGCTTGATCGAAGACCATAGCTCTAGATTTCACGATGCTATTTTTCCTGACATGTACGGAAACAAATTTAATATTCGTGAAAAGATTTGGAAAATGACTGAACATTTTCCATTGCCAATACATAGGGCAACCCAGACTTACTTTGACTGGCTAACGGGGAAGCCCTATGACAATCAAGCTTCACCTCTGCAAAGCAACCCTTGGTTAGAGCTGGGACTTGGATTCATAGAGTTCTTTGCTGGCATAATTGTCTGGCTTTGGATTGATGCTACAGTTAAAGATATTCCTTTAATTTTAATTTCATGGTTTCTTACTATTTCAGGCATTGTACAGTTTCGAGAAATAGCACACCACTGTGCTCACAATCGGTTTAGTGAAAGTAAACCTTTAAATGACTTTGTCGGAAATTTAATATCAATTATAGTCCAAATAACAGAGTTTGAAGAGTTTCAAAACTATCATAACGCAACACATCATAGTCCAGAAAAACTAGCCACGATTGATCAAGATCCCGAAAATTTAATTTACATAACTGAAGAGCTAGGCTTTGTTCTTGGGAAGAGTAAAAGTTTCTATTGGCACCATCTACGACAAACCGTATTTTCTCCCCGATTTCATGTTAGGACTTTAATTAATAGGTTTAAGCCGAATAAAAAAGCGTCGGTAATACAACCCAGAGTCATTTCCCTACTAAGTTATAGTCTAATTCTTATGGGAATGAGTTACTTAACCTCGTGGGCATTTTTTGCATTTTGGTTTGTGCCTATCCAGGTGTCTTTTCAGGTGATTGCACTCCTGCAGCTTCTTTCGGAACACGTTTGGGGTTACGAAGCTCATCACAACGAATCTCCTAAGTCATTGTTGTTAGGAAAATGCATGAGCCGATTCTTAGGCTCTGTACCCCCTACTGAACATTTTCTAGAGGCTCCATTTTCCTGGTTTAACTGGCTTCTTGAAAATGTTGGATATTTTATGACCAGGAAATTGGTTTTGTGCCTTAACTTGCCTGTTCACTCATATCACCATGCTTTTCCTAAAAACAAAAACTGGGTAAACGAAACTTACGACTTGCAAAAATTCATTGATGGGGGATGTCAAAATTGGCCAAGATGCTTTTCAGAAGTTTGGGGGCTTTGGACTGCAATAGATGTTGTTTTTGAAAGTCTTAGCAGCTCTTCTGAGGATGAAGTTGAATAAATATAACTGCACTTAGAGACATGGCTTTAAATTCTAGAAGAAAGCAAGATTGTTAAACACTTTGGAGATTATTTTTTGATGACTATTCAACTCTTTCTCCTTGACTGGGTATCCATATTTATAGTGGGGCTGGTCGCCGTGATCACTCCAGGGCCAGACTTTGTGTTAACACTCCGAAATAGCGTTGCTTGCTCTCGTCAGGCTGGGATTTACACGGCTATTGGTATTGGAGTGGGGAATATGGTTCACGCTTCTTATACTTTAGTAGGTATTGGAGCAATCGTTTCTCAATCTATTCTGTTATTTAATATCCTCAAATTATTGGGTGCTTCATATCTAGTATATTTAGGAATTAGATCAATAATTCTCAGCGGCAAAAAAAGGATCTCACTTGAATCTAGGAAATCAGGAGATATGAGCCGAATTCAAGCATTTAGAATTGGATTTATAGGAAATATGCTCAATCCAAAAGCAACTTTTTTCTTTCTTGCACTATTTACTCAGTTCGTACAACCGTCAACACCAATACAAGCTCAAATTATCTATGGATCCACGATAGCTGTTTTAGCATTCTTCTGGTTTTCGTTGGTTGCAATGCTTTCCTCCTATAAACGGTTTAATCGAGATTTTCTCTCATCACATTGGACAGAAAAAATAGCAGGAGTAACTCTAATCGGCTTAGGTTTACGTTTATTTCTTTTTGAAAAAAGCGCATCTTAGTTGGGCGCTATCCGATCCAACTAGAAAGGAGACCCGAATTTAGTCCTTCATTTGAAGAGCTAAGTCCCTGCTTGACTGCCAGCAGCCAAGCCTTGGAAACGCCCCGGTGCGAGGATCTGTGGGAGATTTTCAACGCGGTAGTGCCCCATAGGTAAGGATGGCTGAATCTTATATACAGCAAGGGATATCAAGATTTACATCCTTCTCGAAGGCGCTAAGTATATATGCCCGTTGAGGGCTGGAATACTTATTTTCCCGTGGATTGTGGGTTGAAATCCTGTGAATAGCCAGGATACTTCAGCACTCAGAACTTAGCCTCATTGGTCGAAACTCTTTCAGAAAGAGGATTACAGCCATCCTTACCTTTTTATGACTACCCTCAACGCCATCATATATCTACTGGTTGAGGATGTACGATGGCGGGCGCTACCCGGGGACTTTCCCCGTGGCAGACGGGTGTATACCTACTTCCGCGACGGATTGTCGAGGTCGCCTTACGGTCCCAGCAGACCAAAGGATTTACCGTGCTTAAGAAGCGCTGGGTGGTCGAGCGCACCTTTGGGTGGCTCATGGGATGCCGACGCTTGGTGCGAGACTACGAACGGTTACCGGAAACCTCAGAAATCCTCATTTATCTTGCCATGATCCGTAGCATGGTCAAGCGGTTAGCCTGATTTTTGACCCTGTCCGACTTTTCAAACACCCTTGTAGAGAAAACCTGCCATCACTTTGTCAATTACGGCTTTGCTCCAGGCAGAGCGAATTGCATGCGGGCGTAGCTGCTGGTTGTGAAACACCCATTTCCACTAGTTTTAACCTTCAACTTGGGCCTTGGCCTCACCGCTCTTTATTACTGACATGCAGTTGCCAAACTAAGTATCATCCGACAAATGCCATAGGCCCCTGTAGGTCTGCTGGTTAAATTTCTCAGACTCAATTCCAGAAAGCCTTACCGATACACAGTGCTAATGTCACTTTACGACATCTTTTGGTAAACTTAGATCTATAAGGAGTTAGGTTTTTGAGGACTGCATTTCATAATTGATCAATTATCGGTATTTCAAACTTGCTTCCTTGCTCCAAGTTTACTGAGCCGACGCTAATACAATTCATCGAGTCTGAAGTTATCAAGATTTTACAATACTGAATTATGAGAAAAATAAATATATGGGTGATAAACCTCGTGATCGTTTGATTACTAGTGCACTGAAATTGTTTTCTCGCTATGGATTTCATTCGACTGGCATCGATACTATTCTTGCCGAATCAAAGGTAGCTAAAACTACTTTATATAAGCACTTTAAATCAAAAAATGCGCTTGTCGTAGCTGTACTTAGTAAGCATGATAAGGACTTTCGAGAATGGCTTGTAAAAATTGTAGATGATTCACCGGTACAGCCTTCTGAAAAGTTGCTTGTTATTTTCGATGCATACAAGCTTTGGGCCAAAAGAGATGATTTTAATGGCTGTGCATTCGTTAAGGCCGCATCTGAGTTTCCCTCTGCCGATTCACCTATCCATATCGTATGTGCCAAGCATAAGGAACTAATGACTAATTACATACAAGAATTGGCAGACTCTGCGAACATTCCAGAATCCGATAGATTAGCTATAAAGCTCATGATGCTTCTCGAAGGGGCAACAGTTTTAACTCAGATTGCTAAAGAAGCTGATGTATTTAATTTGGCAAAAGAATCAGCACAGGAATTGATTGGGTAGGCGGTTTTGGCTTTTTGTCAGGGGTTGAGGTGAATGTCCCAACCCCGTTGATGGTGAATGAGTTTTTGACCTGGTTGACTGACAAAAGTTGATTGCAGGTAGCTGGATGCTTTGCTGTGCCGTAGTTTCAGAGATTGAAGGGATGAAGGGGGAGCCAGCGTTCTAAGCTTAGATACCACTCAAAACCATGAACGCTGTGAAAAAAACTCCCCCCTCTACAATGCCTTGAACGCTTGGCTGGGTCAATCGGTGCCCTGGGCACATCGGGGCCATCTGACGACCTGTCTTTGGATGGTGGTGGCCTTGCTCCAGCGCGGGGAGGTCAGCCTGACGCGGTGGCTGCCCTATGTCCCGTGTCGAGGGGTGCAGGCGCAAAGTAAACAACGGCGCTTAAGCCGCTGGTTGCACAACAGTCGCCTGAACGTCCATCGCTTATACAAGCCGTTGATTCAGGCCGCGTTAGCGGATTGGGGTGAGGACTGTTTGTACCTGAGTTTGGACACCTCACTGTTCTGGGACAAATATTGCTTAGTGCGCCTCGCCGTCGTGCATCGTGGACGCGCCTTACCGGTGGTGTGGCGAGTGCTCAAGCACCGCAGTGCCTCGGTCGCCTTTAGTGAGTATCGGGAGATGCTCCATCAAGCCGCCAACCGATTGCCTCAAGGGGTGAAGGTGGTGGTGCTCGCCGACCGAGGCTTTATTCACACCGATGCTATGACCGTAATGACGACTCAGTTAGGGTGGCACTATCGGATTCGGGTGAAGCGAAATACTTGGATTTGGCGGGCGGGTCATGGGTGGTGCCAACTAAAGGACATTCACCTTCAGCGGGGGGAGGCGTTCTGTTGGCACAGCGTTAAGCTCCACAAAGGCGAGTGGTATGGCCCAGTGCATGTGGCCTTTGGCTGTAACAGTGTCAACGGTGAGTTTTGGGCCATCGTCAGCGATGAACCCACCGGCCTGCACACCTTCGAGGAATACGGCTTGCGCTTCGATATCGAGGAGGCGTTTCTCGACGACCAATCCAACGGTTGGAATTTCCAGAAATCTGAGATTCGCTCGCTCTGCGCCCTCTCCCGGCTTTGGTGCGTATTTGCATAACTTCGGGCTCTTGGCCGCTTTTGGTGAGGCTCAAAACTGCCCCCCTTGGCGGTCCTCTAATCACAGCCGTTTAGCTAGTCAAAATAAACCGCTTCTCTAACAACTTCAAGTTAGCTCGCCCAAACATCTGCCGTTTCAGCATTTTGAGCCGATTATTCTGCCCCTCTACCGGTCCATTGCTAACCTCTAACATCATCCCGGCTTTGACCGCGTCATAATCCTCCTCTAGCCCCTTGGCGAAGCTTTGAAACGATTTGATTGAGCTGGTTTTAGCCGCCTGCAACCAAGCATCCAGCTGACTGGGAATCCGCTGCCGAACGAGATTTATAAAGCCTTGGGCCAGCGAGATAGCCCCCGATAACTCGGGCTGTTGAGCCAGCTGCTCTAATAAGATATCGTCTTCAGCTGTCCGGGTTTCTGTTCGCTGTAAGATCAGCCATGCTGCTCGGCGAGCACTCAAGGGCTTTTGAGGAGAGGTTGAGAGGGGAGGGGCTGGCCCCCGGCCCGACAAATCGTTAAGAGATTCTGGGCTAGGTTGGCCCGCAGCCGGTAATTGACGCAGCTGATGGGTATAGCGGGCCAGGGTTGAGTAACTTCCCTGATAGCCTTGCTGTTGGATCTGGTGAAAGAGGGCTTTGGTCTGTTGCTGTCCCCGGTTCCATTGATCCTGAATGTAGGGTTTATAGGCCTCCAATCCACTGCCCTGTTGACGAATAGTGGGTTGTCGTTCAGGAAAGGTTGACACGGCCAAATACTTGTAGACTGTCCGTTTGCCAATACCGAGATGGTGGGCGATGTCTTTAATGGCGTATCCTTGCTGCCGTAAGGCATGGGTTTGCTCATACGTCTCCAAACGATGAGCCCGGTTGAGCGCTTTTAGAGACTGTGGATCCTCAGGTAGGTCTGAGGGATGCGGAACCTCGAGACCATCAGCCTGAAGCTGGTCTTTTTCAACCTGTTTGAGGACTGAGTGGTGTCCCTTAAATGCTGTTTCCAACGTCTCTTCGAGATTGTGCAACAGATGAAAGCGGTCCGCCACTTGAATTGCTTCCGGTGCGCCTTGGCTCATCCCTCGTTTGTAGGTCTTGGAACGGTCCCGAGATAAGATTTCGACGCCGGGATGCTCTTTGAGCCAGGTTTCAAGGGTTTCTGCCGTACGATCCGGAAGCAACGCAATGGGCTGGTGCTGCTCAAGATCCACCAAAATCGTTCCATAGTTGTGCCCCTTGCGTAGGGCAAAATCGTCTACCCCTAAAATTTTTGGGGTCGTTAGTTGCGGTAATGGCAGGCTCGCAATGACTCGCAGCATTGAGTTGCGACTATGCCCATAGCCAACCTGTTCGCTCAGGCGAGCCCCAGCGGCACCCGCTAAGGCTAGAGCTATTGCTTTGAGATGATCTGCGTAACGAATGGTGCGCCTGGCCCACGGGGCCACGATTCCGGGTAAGCGTTCGGTAAAAATCCGTCGAGGACAGGTGTCATTGAGGCAGAAAACCTTACAGACTGTCAGCACTATCGTCAGACTAAATTGGACAACCGGTAAGTCTTTCAGGGTTCTGTCGTAGTGGCTATGGATACGGTGACTCGGGCGATGACAGAGAGGACACTGAACTACGGCCTGGGTAGAGGCAAGGTAAACCGTGACCTGCTGGGTGGCCGTATCCCAATCCCAGTGCTGCAAGCTCAACTCAGTTTGGCTGGGGAGTAGATGCGAGATGAGGTCCATAGGGTTAGCAGAAGCGAGAATGGATCCCCCTATTGTCTATAGCTCTCCTTGGATGGATCACCAAAAGCGGCCAAGAGCCCGAAGTTGATGCGATTTTGCACTTTGGTTCCTTTTGGCCGTCGCCACCCTGTATGTCACCGCCCAAGGGGTTGAGGTGGTCGCTGCTGGCAAACGTCGCTGGGTTGACCCGCATTGGTTTCGCGGCAATAGCTACTTTCGCATTGGGTGGGATTGGGTGAAAGCGGCCTTAGAGAACGGGTGGCAACTCATTCATCATGTCAGATTCATCCATAACCGCGATCCTGAACCCGCCATGGCGTCACGGAAACAGCATGACCAACGCACGTACCGTGTAGAGTTCAAAATACACACGTACTGCTATGTCGCCGATTAGTTTTGTCAGTCAACCAGGTTTTTGACACCTTTGTCGCTGATGTTCATGGTTAAGGAGAAGAACCGACATTCCGCAGGTTGCCAGGACTTAATTTAGGAGATAGTAGCGGCAGGCCGGGAAGCCCATGAGACGGATGATGTTGCGTCGTTCCTCAGATAGGTTGCTGACCTGCTGAACTGCGTTTATCGAAACGAGGTGAATCGCCTGGAACGTCTGCAAAATCCAGCGAAAGGTCGGGATGGACGTCGGGCGTTTCTTTTGGTCAAGCACCGTTTCACCCGCTTGAGCCAATTGGGCTCTGAGCTGGCGCTGACCGAGGCTGTAGACCAGCAGAGTCAAGGCCATCACGAGGGCGAGAGCTTCGACCCGTTGGGGCTTTTTGACAAAGACACTACTGGTGAAGAAGAGGGGGTCTTTGAGGAAACGAAAGCCGCGCTCGACCTGCTGCTGCTCCTTGTACTCGCGCAGCAGCAGGTCGGCAGGATAGGCCTGCGCGTCGAGGACATTGGTCGCCAGGATGAAACGACGATGGCGCTGTTGGCACTGGGCCTCGTACTCAGCCGTGCGCTCCAGGGTCGCTTGCCACTGATACCCTATCGTGGCTGGCTCTGACGGGTTAGCGCGCTTGGGCCGGCCGGGGGGGTGCTTGGCGGCAACCGGCACCAGCGCGACTTGAGTGAGCTTGTAGCCGGTGAGGGTGTCCTGAAAGCGCATCAGCGCCTCCATGGCATCGGGCTTACAGGCAAAGGTCTGGCTGCACAGCTGTTGCAACTGCCATTGCAGCCCCTTTTTCTCCTTTTCGAGGGGCTTTAGCCAATCGTCCGACTCACGACGGTGTGGGCTTTCCACCAGAATCCAGCGCTGCTCCACCCCGCCGTAGGTCTGCCGTTGCTCCCATAGCCGATAGCCCTCCAGCTCACAGGGCATCTCCGTCAAGGAGTCAACGCTACTATCGACCAGGGTTTGAGCAGCCTTGAGGGTCACAGGCACCCGGCTCAACCACGGCAAACTCCCTACTGCCTGGAGGTTAGGTTCGCTATAAAACGCTGCATCAGCCACCATCAGCGCAGGCGTCTCCCATTGCTCAGCAAACGCTGCCATCAGCCCCGCAAAGGTCTGACTGTCAGTCTCATTACCGCTGCCGACCTTAAACCACACCGGAATGCCACCGTCGGCCGTACAAATCAAATTGACCAAAAACTGCTTCAAGTCGGGGCGATGGTCTCTCGAATACCCCCGACAAATCTCAATCGCCTGGGGGGCCTCGGAATCGGTCTCTGACGCTACGTTAGACCCGTTCGCAGACGGGTACTCGCCGTCGAGAGCAAAGGAGGTTGAGTCCAGGTGCCCCTGACTAACGCTGACCCCAAAGCGCTGAACCACCTGCATCGCCACCTTCAGAAAAAACAGCGTCGTGCCGTACTCAAACAGGCGATCCAACACTCGCCCCAGGCGGTCATCGTTGAGATGCGCCGCTGTGATGCCAGGCCCCAACAGGTGCTCTACGGGTTTGCCTTCGAAAAACTCGCTGAATAGGTACAACGGCGCGCTGACAAACCCCAACCCATTGAGAATCATCGCTTTCAGCACTTGCCCTGGGCTGATGTGGTTCAAGCTATGCTTGCCGAGCAGCTCGTCGGCGAGGTCTACCATCCCGATCTCATCCACAAGCGCGGCGACTAAGCCTAAGTGATCCAGGTTCTCTATCTTCAACGCGCGATCCCAATGCGTGCCCTGAGCTTACCCTAACTGCCCTAAATATCCATTTCGTCAACCTGCGGAATGTCGGTTGCAGTGAGTATCCTTTCTCAAAATGCATCATTGTCAGCAGCGATCGCCGGAAGCTATGGGTAGATACGCCCCGAATGCCCAGGTAGTCCAACGTTTCCCGCAGAGCCTTGTCACAGGCCCATGATGTGCCCTTTGAACCGGCCAGAGAAAGAAACCTCTGCTTGGGTAACTCCGCCTCAGCTAATAACTTCTCTAGAGGGGGGCGATCGCTAGATTGGCCGATCTGTATCAGGAATCGACCAGAGCCATTTTGAAGTCTTTAGAGGGCAAGATGGTAGTCGCTGAAGTGGCAGCAGGGAAAAAATTGTAGAAGTTTAATTAACAAACATTAGTTAAATACAGGTAGCTCTAATCCTAATCCTGCCAAAGCCACTATCCTTAAACCATAGGACTATTCTCAAGGTCTAACCAATGGCTGATTTAACTGCTGATGAATGGTCAAAGGTTAATGCTATTTTGGCAAGCGATCCCTATAAGTATGGCATTCCTCGGCGTACCTATGGCTCTGCTGTACTAGGGTCTTTCAATATTCGTAAATTAGGCAAGGCCAGCAGTCGAAGTACAAACACCTGGGACTTCCTCGCCCACATTTGTAAACACTTTGATTTGCTATCCGTTCAAGAGATTATGGGTGACCTGGAGGGCTTTGAGAAGTTGGTGAGCCTTATGGGGCCTGAGTATAGGTCTGTTGTTTCCGATAAAACTGGGCAATTCCCTGGTGAGCAAGGACTAGGTGAACGTTTGGGATTTATCTATAACCGAAACCTCATTCACCTAGGCAACATCATTTCTGATATTTCCTATGACCGCACAAAGGTTCTCAAGACTATTGTTGACAACTACAAAGTGCTGGTAGAAACAGCTACGCCTTACGTCAAGTATCTTCAGGCCCGCGATGCATGGCAGGAAAACCCTACTGGCCCTGAGCCGAAAGCCCCAAAGGTTCAGATTCCAGTCTTTTTGAACTTTATTCGTCAGCCCTTCAGTGCCAGCTTTGAGATAGTCGGGCACCCCGAAACAAAGCCCTATCAAATTATGGCGGTCAATGCTCATCTTTATTTTGGCAATTCCGTTGAAGATCGCCGTCAAGAATTTGATGCCCTAATGGAGTGGATTCTAGGTGGGGTACAGGAGAAAGACAATACAAGTTTCCCAAATTTTATCCTCATGGGCGACCTCAATTTATGCTTCAGCAATCCAGCGAGAGATCGACCTCGCATTGAGAGACACATTAAGACCTTTAATCAAAATATGCAGGCCGCTGGCAGCGGTATCAACGTAAACTTTCCCTTTTTGGATATACACAAAGGCTTCACTGAACCATTCCGTACCAATGCACGTTTGAGTGAGACATTCGACCACATTGGCCTGTTCAGCCATGATCCGCGTCTTCCCTCCTATGATAAAAACCCAGAGATGGGGCCTGAACCACCCCAAGGCCCAGATTATGGTGTCGTGAATTTTGTTGAACTCTTTCGTGAAGCCCTTGAGGTTCCGCCTATCGAGAGCTTAACTAACCAAGACAAGAAAGACTTCTTTAGAAAATTTGAGCATGAGGTGAGCGATCATCTTCCTATTTGGTTGCGACTGCCATTACCCGAGGTTTAACTTAACAGGCTTTTTGGTGTGTTTACGGTGTGCCTGCTAAGCTTTGCCTCTGTTCTGGGGATAACTAATTACACCGGCCCATCCCAGCATCTATGGCTCTCACCATTCCCGAATCCATCCCATCCAAGTCCAGCGAGGGCGAAAAGGCGCTATTCAACGTCCTAAAAACCAAGCTGTCAGAGGATTTCACTGTTTGGTATGAGCCCCGCCTACAAGGCAACCTCTACCCCGACTTCACCATCCTTAGCCCCACCTTTGGCCTGCTGATTATTGAGGTCAAGGGGTGGTTCGCTGGCAACGTCATTGAGGCAGGGGAGCAATTCTTTAGGGTCAAGGGTAGGCAGGGCATCGAGAGCCACCAATCACCCCTTCGCCAGGCCCACGGTTACTTCTGCACCGCTGCTGAGCGCTTCAAGGGCTACCCTATCCTCCGCAACCCAGACGGCAACTATGAGGGCAAGCTCGTCTTCCCCGTGGGCACCGCTGCTGTGATGAGCAACATCACCGAACCCCAGGCTCATGAGGAACACATCTACAACTTCCTTCAGCAGCCCCAGGTCGCCTACCGGGATGAACTACTGGAGTGGGAGAACTACAGCCACGAGATGCTGGTACAGCGGCTGCGGGATATGTTCAA
Organism: Nodosilinea sp. E11; assembly: GCF_032813545.1. Classification (NCBI taxonomy): domain Bacteria; kingdom Bacillati; phylum Cyanobacteriota; class Cyanophyceae; order Nodosilineales; family Nodosilineaceae; genus Nodosilinea; species Nodosilinea sp. E11. Next base: position 470,013 of record NZ_CP136514.1, on the reverse strand, counting down.
GGTCTATTTCGACTTCCCAGCGTTGACGCTAGACCAGGTGAATACGATCAAGGGCTGTCTGCACCCCGAAACCGTTATTAAAACTAAGCCTGCTGGCCCCCAGAGCGTGCCTGCTGGTGTGACCCTGCCCGAAGGCAGTACCGCCGTTGTGCCCCTCGACCTCGACCAAGAGCGGCTGGCCCGCAATATGAAGGATGGCCACCGGCTTATCTCTGGAGTGGCTGGTTCTGGCAAAACCCTGATCCTTCTGGCTCGTGCCAAAGTGCTGGCCAACCGCCTACTCGACCAGCGCATCTTGATCCTGTGTTTCAACATCACGCTGGCCGCCCACCTCAGGTCGCTCCTCCATGGCGACACGATGAACCCCCAGTACCAAGACCGCATTGAGGTCATGCACTTCCACGACTGGGCCAAGTCAATCCTGGGCCGACTGCCTCGCTTCAATAACCAGGACAACTACGATGAAATCCTTGGTCAGCACGTTTTAGCCGCCCTCCAGCAGCTCCCCCCAGAACAACATTGGGACTCCATTTTGGTAGATGAGGCCCACACCTTCACCCGCGAATGGTTTGAGTGCTGCGCTGCTGGTCTCAAAGACCCAGAGAATGGCGATCTAGTGGTGGTTTCCGATGGCAACCAAAGCCTCTACAATCGGGCTAAGTTCACCTGGAAATCTGTCGGCATCAAGGCCCAGGGCCGCACGATGAAGCTGGCTCAGAACTACCGCAACACCCGCGAGATTCTAGAAGCCGCCTGGATGGTGGTACGCAATACTGACCAAGACCTCACAGACGATGCCACATTCCCCACCGTTGAGCCTAAAGCCGCCCTGCGCCAGGGGCAACGACCAACCCTCTACCAAGCTGGCACTAGAGCCAAGGCTGTAGATGTGGCAGTGGAACAGGTGCAGCGCTTGGTGATGCTGGGATACAGCCCCTCAGAGATTGCCATCCTCTACCGGAAGAATCAGGATAAGGCTCTGTTTAACTCCATGCTGAAGCGCCTAGAAGCCCTGGGCCTGCCGGTCTACTGGGTCACCGAGAATCAGGAAACCAAGGTCAACTACAGCGCCCGTAAGCCAGGGGTGAGAGTGATCACTACGCTATCGGCACTAGGCCTGGAATTCAAGGCGGTGCTACTGCTGTGGGTCGAGCAGTTTGAGGATTGTTTTGCTGAGGCTTTGGATGTGCGATCGCTGGCGAGAAGGCAACTGTATGTGGCCATGACCAGGGCACAAGATGAATTGCATTTGGTGGCTGGAGGGAATGCTGCCGTGGTTAATGCGTTAGGAAAAAGTGAAGCACTGGACAGTAAAACCAATCACAGTATCGAACCCCAAGCTAGACAGTCAAAACTCTCGATGCAATCAAAATAGTTAGTGATGAATCAAATAGAAGTAAAACACCGTGACAGTGTTCTTAGAGCTTATTTTAAGGGGCGAGATTGGGATAGAAATAATGAACGCTACCTGAAACAAAAATTTGTAACCAATAGCGCTAGCTTTATACCTGACTATTCCTATCTTATTGATGATGAGTGGGAAGTTGAGCCTAGTCGAGCGGAACAAGGAAAAGGTGATTTACTGTTCACTGATGGGGCAGGTCGTTTTGCAGTAGTTGAGGTTAAGTGGATCGACTTAGAAGGCCCTAACGGCAGTCGTACAGGTTCAACACGACGAGTAAGCAATCGCAAAAAGAGAAGGCAAGTTGAAGAACAAGCTGTCAGATATGCTCAAGCTTTGGGCAGACTGCTTGACAGCTTTAGTGAAATCGAAGGCTACAGCTACACTAATGTAGAAACCACGCCTCAGCTTCAGACTAAATTAACACCGGATGATATTCCTGAAATTCATGAATGATGATTGATACCATCCATAGTCGAAATCGAAGAATTTGATGAAATAAAATTTCAAGTTTGCTAACTATAATCATGGCCCAACCTCTCAAACCAGTTACCATCTACACCGATGGAGCCTGCATCGGCAACCCTGGCCCCGGCGGCTATGGAACAGTGCTGCTCTATGGTGAACACCAAAGAGAGCTATCGGGTGGCTATCAGCTGACAACAAATAACCGCATGGAGATGATGGCGGCGATCGTTGGCCTCCAGGCACTAAAGCATCAGTGCGCTGTGACCGTCTACTCTGATTCCAAGTATGTCGTCGAGGCCATCATGAAGGGCTGGGCAGTGCGCTGGCGGTCTAAAGGATGGATGCGAACTAAGACTCATTCAGCAGTCAATGCTGACCTCTGGCAGCAGCTCCTAAGCCTCTGTGAACAGCACCAGGTCGAGTTCCGTTGGGTCAAGGGCCACAGCGGCAATGTGGAGAATGAGCGGTGCGATCGCCTGGGCCTGCGCGGCTATAGCACCCACAGCAACCGGCGCAACTGGGCAACCCGGCTTGATAAGGCAGGGGTGCGGCTGAAGGCGATCCAAGACTTGGGCGGGTGGTCATCGATGGCGGCGCTACAGCGATACCTCGATGTAGCGGAGGAGGAGAAGGTAGAGGCGATCACACAACTATGACCGTTCAAGTAGCACCATTCTTTCCCTGTTTGTGAGGACTCTGCAAAGGGCTTGGCAATAGCAATATCCCATCGATCTGCCAGGGCAATCTAGTGGCAGGGAACTATCTCGACTAGCACGACTCTTTCGCCCCCTGCGCTTGGGGAAATAACGCAATGAACCTTTGGGATCACGCTAAACAGCTTGCAGACGCGGCATCGGAGAAAAAGCAACACATCGGCAACCACCTTGATAAAGCCGTTGCGGTTACCAAGCAGGCAACCGAAGAGATAGCGACTACCAGTGCACAGGCCTTGCAGCAGGCCCAGCAGGTTGCCCAAAAGACTGTTGAGCAAGGGGCTGAGGGGTTAGACAATGCGATTGGGTACGTCAAAACTGTTGGCGAAGGCGCTCAGCAAACCGCTCAAACGCTGACCGTTACTAGCCTAGCCACCCTTCATGATCTACAGAAGACCGGGCAGCATCAATCTCAGCAAAGCCTGGAGGCGATGGGCAAGGCTCTAGAAGAGTGGCAGGGGACGATCGCAGCCCTAGGCACCTCCGGCATGGTCACCGCCAATGCCCTTAAAGACCTGCCCCGCACGGCTCAAGCGCTGGCCCAGGAAATGCCTGCCTTGGCGCGGCGATTGCAACGGGCGGGCACCCGTTTGGGCGATGCCCCGCGATCGGATGCCGACATGATGGGGCTGTTCGACAAAATTCCGGGTACGTCTAAACTCGGGGCCAGCGAGCGCGATATTCGGGTCTTTTTGTCAGATAAGCATGGCAGCCACATTCACGCTCACTCTAAGGGGGGTGGCAATGGGGCTGAGAATATTGTGTGGGAGCTGGGCACAGACAATATTCGGCGCGGCGCGGCCACGATGACGGGGGGCGAACAGACCTACATTCGCTTCTACAACGCCGTGGATTCGGTGCTGAAGAACTCGGCGACGATCGCACGGCTGGGTCTAACGGCCACGGGCACGGCAGTGCTGACTCAGGCGCTGGTGACGGCGCTGGCCTACACCCTAGACCTCTACCGGGGCGACATTACGGTGGATGAGTTTCGCGACAAAATCGTGGCGGCAGCGGTTAGCGCTGGCATTGCTACGCCGATCTTTTTTCTCATTCTGGTGGCGGTGATGGCGCTGTTCCCTGAGATTGTGGTGGTTTTGTCGGCTCCTGCGGTGATTTTGGGATTCAATGCGCTGTTTGGGGTGGGTATTGCACTGCCGATTGTGCAGTCGGTTGTTCGCCATGTGGAGGCGGGTGGCTGTGGGGATGAGGCCAAGGCCCAGTATGCGGAGGCGATCGCCCAGGGGAATGCGCTGCTAGAGGCCTCATCGCTGGAGGTGCAGCGGTGGTGGCAGCAGTTGTTTGCCGCTGCCCCGATGATAGCCAATGAGGCGATCGCGGAGACTTAGCGCTCTTCAATGACTCTGGCGGTAGATAATTTAGGGTAAAAGGGCTGAGAGCTAGGCAGACGTGATGACAGCGCCCCGTATGGCCAGACCGACTGTGAGGTTTGTAGACGAATATTGCGAAAGTTACCGTGACTTATTTGTCGAAGTAAGAAGCTTTGAAGCATTTAAGCATCTGCATGCGGGGATGATTTCGGAAGCAAAGCGGAAATCGCTACCTACTATTGCGAAGGTTGCAGGCCTACCCAATGCCCAATCATTGCAGCAGTTCTTGGTCAACTCTCCCTGGCAGGCAAGAGACCTGAGACAGCGACGCATTGAGTTGATTCTTGCCCTCGTGGCGGGCCGCAAGCTAGTCCTAGTGATTGACGAAACCGGAGACCGTAAGAAGGGACATGTCACGGACTATGTTAAACGGCAGTACATCGGCAACTTGGGCAAAGTAGAGAACGGCATTGTCTCAGTTGATGCCTATGGTGTCCTTGACAACATCACTTTTCCCTTGACTTTTGAGATCTATAAGCCAAAAGAGCGATTAAAAGCGGGAGAGTGTCATCGCACCAAACCTGCCATCGCCGCAGCGATGGTTCAAGACCTCTGTCAATTGGGCTTTAAGTTTGAGTTAGTTCTTGCCGATAGTGCCTATGGGGAAAGCGGGAGTAGTTTCGTTAGGACACTGCATCAATTAGAACTCCCCTACGTGCTTGCGATTCGCTCCAACCATGCTGTGCTATTGCCCAAGGAGCAACGGGTCAGGACCAATCGCTGGCGCGAGTATGACCGGCAGTTCAGTGATGGTAAACGCGAAACTCGTTTTATTCGAGAGATCGTTTATGGCAAACGCCGCGCTCAGCGCTACTGGCAACTAACGACTGACAGAGACGTTTTACCGTCGGCTTCAACCTGGATGGTTATGACTTGGGTTAAGGGTCTGTCTTACAAACAGGTCGGAGACCTTTATGGCCTGAGAAACTGGGTGGAATATGGCTTTAAGCAAAGCAAAAACGAACTCGGATGGGCTGACTTTCGAGTGACCGACTATACCTCGATTGAAAAGTGGTGGGAGATTGTCATGAGCGCTTATTTGATGGTCACGTTACACACACCACCGATGCGACCTAAGGGAACTATCCCACCGGAACAAGATGATTCAGGTGTAGTCTTGTCGTTTACCCATCATTCAGCCTGGGGCGCAGGGAATGGATGGAAGAACTGGCTCAATAACTTACGCCTGATTCTGTTGCCCTGGGTGAGTTCAAATCTGTTGAAACCTTGGCTAAAGATTTTTCCGATCCCCAAGTTGGAACAAGGATTTCAGACGCTCACAGGGCTCATGAATCTGTTCCCAGGTGCGTCTATTACAAATCCACAAAAACTTTCCTCTGCTTAGAGTCATTGAAGAGCGTTAGAGTGTTCCAACTAAATACTTGTCCAAGATCTCAACGCGACTGCCCCGGTGGGCCTAGTTCGTGCCCTGAAAGTGGATGCTTTTTTAGTTGGGATACTCTTAAAGGGGCGACAAAACCAACCCTCGGTCTCAATTGGCACTGGTCTGCTAGACGGTGATGAGTAAAATGACTGTAGTGCAACTACTTCAGTCTCATGGATTGTCCTTACTGCCAGAGTCAACAGGTCGTAAAGAATGGTCGGGAATCGCTCTCAGATGGCACTGTGCTTCAGCGCTATCGGTGTAAAGGGTGTAGCAAGTGCTTCAACGACCGAACCGGCACCCCGATGGCTCGCCTGCGAACCCCCAGTTCAGTGGTCGCGACTGCCCTCAATGGTCGCAGCGAAGGGCTGGGAGTACGAGCGACAGGTCGCCTGTTTGGGACGTCGCACTCCACCATTTTGCGCTGGGAAGAGCGGTTAGCCCGTCAAGCTAACACCTGGTCCCCCCCAGCCCCAGGCGAACAAGCGGTGACGCTGGAAGGCGATGAAGTCTACACTCGCGTGGGCGAGAACCGTCCCCCCCGCTAGCTCTCAGGGATGGACGATTCACTTTATTGAGCGCCAGAGCCGCTACTGGGTGTCAGCGATAGCAGGACACAAAGATGAACTGCTGTTTCAGCGGGGAACTCAACAGGCCTGGCAGTGGGCGCAAGCGTGCTCTTATATCCGGTGGTTCACTGATGGTGAGTGGCGCTACGCCAAAGCGTTGTGGGACTTAGCCAGTGTCTATCTGGTGCTACGCAATTCTCCGAGTGCCTATCGCACCCGAAAAGTCTGGCGGTATGGCCTGGAAGTAGCCATGAAAGTGAAAGGGTCTCAAGGCCTGCGGCGAATCGTGTGGGTAAGACCAGAGCATCCCTACACCGCCGTTAGCCCGCTAGCCGAGGTGCATGCCAACCATAACGAGGCTCACAATGCGGCCTTAAGGCGGCGATGCAGCGCTTATCGTCGGCGTCAAAACCTCTATGCTAAAACGCAAGACGGGTTGCAGCGAGCCTTAGATGTCCAACGGATCATCCACAATTGGGTTAGACCACATTGGGGATTGGGGAAACAGACGACTCCGACGATGGCAATCGGCCTATACAGTCGCCCGCTATCCACCCATGAACTCCTCGGTATGAGAGGGTTTCCATGCATCTCCTCTTAACAGACCAGTGCCGTCTCAATTGCTCACCATCCTTCTGTATCTTTTTCTTTTCTTCAACTTCTCTGACCTCTTAGGCGCTAACTTTTCGGCGGTCTAGGAACTATTGGCGGCACTTCACCATGGCCTAGCCTGTCCGTTCGTCGTCTACAGCAAAGGAGAAAAATTGAAATCTTTGGCTAACCTCGGGTGGAAATATTTGGCGGAAGGCTGCTTCGGCACTGTGGTTATGGGACGGGAGCAGCGATAAAGATGCGCTGGAGGGAGATTGTCTGGATCAGGTTTTGCAGGTTGATTTTGACGACGCAGCCACCAGAAATAATCGACTTGACAACAATGAGCGGTCAGTAGGGCCAACGACACCGTCAAACCCATCGACCAGGAAGCATCCTGCGCCATCGCCGGAATGCCCATGATGGAAGTGTGGAAAGCGAGCACGGTGTTCGTCGTTAAGCGCAGCCTCTCGGCGGGCTGTGCCGGGATCGGTAACCCCCCCTTCATACCGCGACAATTCCTTGATGGTAATTGCTCAACTAGGTTGACGGGTGCCAGTGAATGAGAGAGGGTGATAAACTTTTGGCATGAAAGACCTGCCGCCACTAGAAGGCCTCAGTTCTAAGGAGAAAGATGCTCTAATTCGAGAGCTGTGGCAGATGGTGCAAGCGTTGCAGGCAGACGTCGAGCGGCTTAAAGGCAAACGCCCCAAGAAAACGTCGCGCAATTCGAGTTTGCCACCGGCGAAAGGATTTAAGCCTAACTCAGAGGGTTCTAAGCCAAGCCAAAGCGAGCGAACGGCGAGTGTGGGTCGAGCGGGAGGTGGCCGAGACCTGAGCGCATCACCTGACCAAGTGGTGGTAACACGAGTGAACCGTTGCCCTCATTGTGGCAGCGAGGTGGAGCGTGCCCATCAACAGCTCAAAGCGGTGTATGAACGGATTGAATTACCCCAGGTTCGGCCCCAGGTGACTCGGGTCGAACGCTACGGCGGGCAATGTGCGTGCTGTCAGCAGAGCTATGAAGCTCCCGTGCCAGTCAGGTTAGAGCCTGGTTCGCCCTTTGGTCAAAGTATCGCCAGTGTACTGACGTATCTGAGGTACGGTCATGCGGTGAGCTATCAACGGCTGAGCCAACTGATGGGAGACCTGTACGGGGTGACAATCTCGGAAGGCGCAATTGCGAATCTGCTCCAGCGGGTTCGAACCCAACTGGCCGCGCCAGTGGCACAAATTGTCGAGCGTCTGCGCCGTGCCCGTCTGGTGTGCAGCGATGAAACGAGTGCTCGCCTCAATGGTCGTAATCAGTGGGAGTGGGTGTTTCAAAATGAGCAGGTGTGCCTGCATGTGATTCGCCCCAGCCGGGGGAAAGCCGTGATTGATGAGACGATGGCCGGGCACCGCCCCCAGGTCTGGGTCTCCGATTTATTCAGTGCGCAAAAGGCCCATCCTGCTGAGCAGTGGCAAGTCTGTCTGGCCCATCAACTCAGGGATTGTCAGTATGCCATTGACGCAGGTGATGACCTGTTTGCCCCTCGGATGAAGCGGTTGTTACTGCGCGCGATTGCCGTGAACCGACGACGACATCAGTTGGCTGAATCAACCCTTCAGCAGTACCGGTCTCGATTGAGAGGCAGCCTACGGGAGATCTTGAATCTGAAGCCCAAGTCCCTCGAGGGTCAGCAATTGCTCAAACGCTACGTGAAGATTCGGGAGCATCTGCTGCTGTTCCTAGACGATGAGACGGTGCCGCCGACCAATAATGCCAGTGAGCAAGCCCTGCGATGGAGTGTGGTCTTTCGCAAGGTCACCCATGGCTTTCGCTCCGACTGGGGCGCAGAGTTGTTTGCCCAGGTGCGCTCGCTGGTGAACACCGCTCGTCGGCAGGGTATGTCTGCCTTCGAGGCCATTTCTCGTGCCCTTACCTCAAACCAGGCTGATTGGCTACTGAGTTGAGCAATTACCCTTGATGTTCTTCGACGACGCTGAGGCTAACATCAACGACGTCCTCATCCAACTCGCCACCAAAACCGAAACTCTTGTACCCTTATTGGTGCAGAAAACTTTTTTGAGTCTCATGATGGACGGCCCAGATGGTTAAAATAGCGGCTGAAACCCACTGCCTTCGTTTAATTCCTTGAGAAATCTCAAATCTTCTGTCTCGGCAAGAATTATTTATTCATAAGGCTTTCAGAAGTTTTCTGCACCACTAAGCTCTTGTACCGAAACCCTAATGTTGGCCTAGGCTGAAGATCCCAGCAATAGACAAGTCTCGTTGCGGTACAGCAGATCAGGCTTGAACGATAGGCTTCTGACCAGGCAGGGCACTTTAGGCAGAGACGCGGTATGTCTAGGCATCTTCACAGTCCTAAGGCTACAACTGAAAGAGTTGTAGCCCTGTCCCAGAAATTTCTGAATTCTTTTTTACAGCATTCACCTCTTCAATTCCTATGACTTCCAGAGCCAACCGTGTTGCCAGTATCATCGAACGCCGTTCTAGTTACCTGCCAGAAAAAATGGCGATGGTTGAGCGAGAACTCCAGGCTAGAGCCTCAGCCTTGTATAGCTTGGAGTCTCGGCGGGATGCCCTGCTGCAAGAGCACATCGAACCCAAGGTGACAGAACACTTACAGGCGATTAAGTTTGGTGATTTACAAGGGCGAATTCGGGCAGAGTTGCTAGTTTTATCGAAGCTGAGAGGCCGTTTCTCCCGCGAGACTCTGAATATTGGCGTGATCGGCCTGATGGGGCAAGGCAAAAGCACCCTGCTCAAAAGCCTAAGCTGCCTGACAGACCGAGAAATTCCGGCCTATGAGGGGGCGGCTTGCACGGCGGTACGCAGCCTCGTTACCAATCGGGAAGGTCCGGTGGAGGTTAAGGTGGTCTTCCATTCGGAGAATACCTTTCTGGAAGAGGTGATCCATCCCTACTACCAGGCGCTTAACTTAGACCCGCTGCCCTACAGCATTGATGAGTTTGAACACGCGGCACTGCCCGATCAGATGCCAACCCGTGCTACCGATGAGGCCATTTACAAACACCTCAAGCACGACTATCACCAAAACCTGCCCCACTATAGGCACCTGCTCTCCTTTGGGGCCGAGCCGCAGGAGCGGTCTATCCCCGTTGATGAGGTCCCCAGCTACGTTCGCCAAGAACGCAATACTCACGGTGATCTGGAGTCCTTCAAGCATTTGGCGGTAAGAGAGGTCAAAATCTTCTGCCCCTTTGGCAATACCGATGTGGGGCAGGTTGCCCTAGTGGACGTTCCTGGATTGGGGGATTCCAAGCTAGGTGACGAGAAAATCATGCTGGAAACCCTCGGCAAGACCGTGGATGTAGTTGTTTTTCTGACTAGGCCCGACCCCCAACGGTATCAGTGGCGCAAGATCGACACAGACCTGTACGATACCGCCGCCCAAGCCTTAAACAATCTCCCTGGCAGAGCCTTCATGGTGATTAACCACAGCCGCAGAACCGACAATCTTAAAGCCTGTGAGTCGCTGAAAGAAACGCTCAACATGAACATGGTCCGCTGCCAGATTGCTGACTGCGCCAATCTTGAGGATGCCAATCAAGTGTTTGATGAGGTGCTCAACTACCTGGCTGACAACATTCTGAACATTGACGAGGAATATGCACGCCAATGCCAGGAGCGATTGAAGGGGATTCAAGCAGATATTGATGTTATTGTGCAGGCGTCACAAAAGGTATTTTGGGGCGTGGATGGCGATCCCAGTCGCGCCATTACCGAGGCTTTTGATGATTTGTTTGGTACGGATCGCGATGGCTGGTGGAAAGAACTGACCATTGCGTTTCAAAAGCTGCGCCTTGATTTTGCCCAGCAGGCTAAGCTACCCGCCGACGGCCTACAAAATAGCATTGATGCGGTCTATCTCAACTGTAAAGAAGAGGCCGGGATTCTTACTGTAGACGATTCAGAGGCGGAAATTCAGGAGCAGATTAAAGCCAGCAACCCTATGAAAGCCTATGGGGACTACCGCGATCAGTTGAGGACGCTGTTGTCGGATCACTTCAGTGCGCTGGATGAGGGACTAAAAGCAACCACGGATGCCCTGAAGAAAGAGGTTACAGAGGTACTGACCGGGGTGGGTCGCCTAGAAACTCTGGCTGAAGCGCCCGACGGCACCGACTTTATTCACGCTCTGAGGACGATGATTGAGAACAATCATCCCGATCTCCAGCGATTAGGACAGGGATTAGCGATCATTGATGATTTTGAACTTTCCTACAACGGTCTGATTGAACCCCAAATCTATCAACATCTGATTCGGCTGAGCAATATTCAGTTGGATGAGGAGGATGCTGCTGAAGTTACCCTCAAGGTTGACCCTGGCACAACGGCGGAGCTGATCCACGCGGCCCTACGGATCGACTATGAACGCACCATAGCCCGCATCAAAGCGGCACTAGAAGAGTTGGTCTATCAGCCGAATATTGCGGCCTATGCCCGCATAGAGAAGTTCATTGATAACATCATCTACCAAAAGGAAGCCCAAAGGGACTGGAAAAGGTTTATGGGCCGTGTGAAAACTCAGGTTTGGCCAGAGGAAATGGGACGACTAGAGGAAGAAAGCACTCGACAACAGCACTGGTTAACGTGTGTTATTCGGCTAGAAGGGGCAAACCGCAAGGAGACTATCTCTTTCTTGCCTGACTGATATCGTTATTCGGCAGGTCGTTCCATTCTCCAATTCTCAACATTGTCTTTAGCTAAAGTGACATCATGAGTGACTTACAAGAACTAAATATCATCATGGTTGGCCGGAGAGGTGTGGGTAAAACCAGCTTTCTGGCTGCTATGCACGAAGAGTTCGACACAACATTTTGGAATGTTGGTCTTAATACCTGGACTACAGATACACAAACTCTAGATACTATTGAAGACTGTAAAAAAACACTAAAAAATATAGACTATCGACTCCAGAAAAAAGTAGATCCGACTCCGAATAAATTAAATCCCTGGGAAGACAAAGGCCTGATATTTGAGATTGGTAGCCGCGGCAAAAAATTTATAAGGGTTCGTTTCGCCGATCCTTCTGGTGAATACTTCTATCGTGAAGCAAATGATAAATACAAAGACTATGTTAGAAGTCAGCTTAACAGATGTGATGCTGTGATTATTCCCATTGACTCTACCGCGCTTATGGAGAAGAAGACCGGAAAAGTCAAACCTTCTGAAGTGGGGGATTGGCATGACGAAAAAAATGATCCTGAGCATATTAAAAAACTGTTCAAAGATTCCTATGCAACACTATCTCGGCCAAGATTAGTGATCTTTGCACCGATCAAGTGTGAAGCCTACGTTAAGAATGATAAGGATGCTCAGGATTTATTAGATCATGTGAGACTGGGCTATCGTGACTTACTCGATTTCTTTAAGGAAGACGAGCGATACGAAAAGATAGCTGTAGTGATCACACCTATCCAAACCATTGGTCATATTTCATTTTCCCATGCGGAGAAAACTGAGGAGGGTTTCACTAAATTTATCTACTATAAGGCCCCTCTAGATGCTCCCTACGAGCCAAAAGATGCAGATCAGCCTCTACGCTATGTGTTTCGCTTCCTATTAAATGTCTTTAATGAGAGTCGCAAGCTTGAATTAGAGAGAGCCCAACAAGAACTAGAACGCCTTGAACATGAGTCTGGAGTGAAAGCGAAGGAGCTTGAGCAAGCGAAGGAGAGGCTACAATCAGCCGAACAACGATTGAAAGACAGAAAACGGATGTTTGCACCCTTTAGGTTTGTGGCAGATTTATTTGATGATGTCTATTTGCCCCATGATGCGGCGAAAAGTGAAGTCAAGGTCAAAAAAGATGTCCTGAATGTTATTGAAGCTGAGAAGTTTGCTATTGGAGGACAAGTAAATGCCACAGAAGAACAAATCAAAGCATTTAATGATGCCATTGTGAAGTTTGCCATTGGCTGCAAGCAAGATCGTGGTTTTTCTATTCTGCAAGGCCGATCCAGATGGCTACCCGTTCCTAGTAACGACTAAATCTCTAGCATCTCTACTAAGGACACTACAATGACCACAGGCCAGGTTGAGATTTATGTTAGAAGTTCTCCTCTAGGACCAGTAGGTATTCACTGGTGCAATGTTAGCAAGCCGGAACAGACTAAAGAAGATCCTGAAATTCTCGCAGAACAGGTTGTGCCAGATGGTAGTTCTAAAATCAGCATCGACTCAGCTATAAATACCGTCAAACCCTGTCTAGTTTTGGCAAAGTATAATAGCAAAGTGCTTTTAGAAGTAACAGGCATAGACGCTACACCGGATCGCTCCGAGAAGCTTGGGAGGCGCATCTCCGAAGTTGTGCTTTGGGTCAGCGATGATAATGAAGAAACCGAAAAACAACTAAGAAAACTCGCCTACTGCGCCCTAACAGGACTTTGGATTCAAGACAGCAAGTTTAGAAAAGCTATTAGCGTATCTATTGAATTTGATGGTCTAAATAATTACAAAGTTGATGCAGATAGACTTCAGGACATTTACAAGTATCCTGAAAATTATACAGAAGAGAAACCCTTAAACTTAGAAACAGAAAACTCTTCAACTTTCAGCCTCAGCTATTTAGAGCCGCACAAGCTCGAAACAGACGAAGAAATTGCCCAACTTGCAGAGCAACTGCGCCAAGCCTCATTTAGCGATCTGGAAACCGCTATCGTCATTGCAGAGGTCAAGCAAACTGAGATTACAAGATGGCTCAATCATAGAGGGAATGTAGCTGAATTACCACCAAAATCTGAGCCAAGTATGATTATTCAGGAAGCACGAGAAGATGTCTCCCCTGAAAATATTGATAGTTTGGTATGGCAACCTAAAAGCGAGCAAAAAAAAAAGATTCCACGCTACCCCAAGAGCAGCCTGAGAATCGTATTGGCGATTGTGCTACTCATCTTCCTGATAACGCTTTGGTTAGCCAGAAAACAAATCCCCAATATTCTTCCCAGCCAGCCACCACCCCAACCAGTTCAAGTCCTTATGAAAATCAAGTAAATTCTACATCTTCTCAAGAGACTTGGATATCTAAATGCACATCTGAGGAGGTTCTTAGAGAACTTAAAAAGCAAATTGAAGAACTATCATCAGAAGACTACGAGCAGATTACAATCTTATGCAAAAGCATACGACAGAGAGAAATTCGTCAAGCTAGTGAAATTTATTTGAATGATGAAGAAGTGCTCAACTTGGTAAAAGACAGCCAAGACTATATGCATGAGCTGTCAAGAAGACTGACCGACGGAATAACCTATTTTTCAAGTTCAAGAAAACCGCAAACTAGAGATCAGTCAAATCTACTTAGAGGGTTATTTCAAGTTTTTTTAAATGCCAACAGAGATCCAGACTATATTCTCAGAAATATTCCAGTTATCATGTTTGGGGAGGGTAATGCCAATCCTTTGCCAATATCTAGGAAGAATATTAGTATCTTAAGCGATATAGCTTTAGAAAGCCAGAAGCAGCTCCTGGCAATAGTTTATTTCCTAAATCAAGTCAATTATAAAACTCAATATTCACGACAGAGATTTATAGATATTGATTCCCTAAAAGAAGTGATAAAAATCATCAGCAAGAACTTATCTGATTTTCGTTCAGAACTGAAAAAAATGACAAATCCATCACCGCGTTTATCTAGTTGAAATTAGAAGCATCTTGTCTAACGCTATAGGCATGGATCGGTAGATGTAGACAAGCCCTTGTAAACTTAAACTGTATGGCTATCAGGGCCATTTCATTCTCAAGGAAGGCGGAAGATACTAGAGGTTCAGACTGATTCCCCTTTTCCTTAAAGCTTATGCATCTCCCCTCGCAATCCCATTCCGTTGCCCCGCAACCTAGCCTTGAGGCACGGCCTGACAGAATTGAGATCCTTGAGAGCTGATTTCTAAACTCCAGCTTCATCAGATATCAAAAAAATAGTTCATGGGAGGGAGCAAAATATTTTTAGGGTGCCAGTTTATTTTTCCCTTTTTGACACTTGAAGAAGACTATGCTAAAAATCCCAACTATGGTCTGGGTCATCTAGTGCTGCTTCTACCTTTGCCAAGTCAGCCAAATCCTTAAAGGGACTTGCTTTTGCCAGATTTACAATGCTGATCAACACAGCAGCAAGCTGGTCATTATTTCCCGTTGAGATTGCCTGGTCAGCCAAAACAAAAAAACTCTTAAAGTTTTCAGCCCGCTCGTTGAATGCCTTATCGAGAAACTTCATCATGACATCGCGCTGCTGCTCAATTTCAGCCAACGCCGTTTTCTCCCAAGCGGCGATGTCTCTACGCTTTGTGCGCTCTTCTTGTACTACCCGCTAATACTCTGAATAAGCATCAACAAGCTGCTTAAAGCAAACAGCAGGGCTCATAGGGGGTACAAACTTGTTTGCGACATGGATAGGGTGATAGGTCATTTCTGATCCTCACTATTGGTATTGTCGCCGTTCTTTTTCTCACTCAAAAGCTGGTATTTAGCCTGAATATCGAATGAGCCTGGATTGAGTTGCCCCTCAGTATCGAGCACTGGTGTCTGAGTAATATCGGCGATCGCTTTAATGAACAACGCCACCTGCTGAAATAGCTGAGCATCCCGCTCTCGCTCAAATGGTCTGGACTCCAACATTTGTAAGCCTGATAGGGCCTGTCTATTCAAAGTTTCTAGGATTTCCCATAGCTCAGAAATTCTGCGCTCTACTTGGCCAGCAAACACTTGAGCCGCTTCCATTTTTGCGATCGCCTTCTTAACTTTGGCCTTATATTCACGCGCTCTAGTCAGCGCCTTTTCACCCTCAGACCCGAGGACAAAACCGCCAATTGCGATCGCTGGCCCCAGAGCAACGCCTCCTAGCACCATTGAGCCCAATGCCATACCGCCACCACCAGCCGCCAAAGAACCACCTCCAAACCAAGCCAACATAGCATTGGTGGCCGCCGCGCCACTGAGCGTGGAAATGGCTGTTCCTGTGCTGGCCACGCCCACAGTGGTAGCAATAGTCATAGCCCCGCCATAGCCTGCTGCCGATGCTGCCACCGCCGACACACCGCCTTTGAAATACTGCTCTGCGTGGATAGCGGCATTCTTGTACTTCTGAACCTGTTGGACTGAGACTTCCAATCCTTTGAGGAACTCTTTATCCGACATAGCCGCCTGCCGTCCAGTGGATTCGATGAAGCGGACAAAGGCCCCCACTGTTTCTTGCAGGACGCTGAGCTGGAATTCACCGTATTCCTTAGCTTGCTGGTTAACTTCGTCCCAACGCTTCTCTAGGGCTTCAGTAGCAGCCTCGTGGCGTTTCTGGGCACGGTGGGCCTTGCCCTCTGCCTTTTGCATATTGGCTACACCACTGACCCCCGTAGCTGCTCCATAAGTAGCAGACCCTATGGCGAGCAGTCCGAGAATTACCGGAATCATGTCAACTCCCGTGTCATGTAGAGGTTATGGGACAGGCAGCACTACCAACATAAGGGTGCCCATCTTCCTTTGATAATGCTCTTTCACTCGATCTTGAGAACTTCCAAGTCAAAAAATGGTGAAAGCTTTATTTAGAATTTCACCTTCTTCACAAAAGGATTGGCATCTTTAAAGAAAACTCTGCATTTATTTCCTTCTTAGTCAGTCAATACCTA
The DNA here is from genome assembly GCF_032813545.1 of Nodosilinea sp. E11. Lineage (NCBI taxonomy): Bacteria > Bacillati > Cyanobacteriota > Cyanophyceae > Nodosilineales > Nodosilineaceae > Nodosilinea > Nodosilinea sp. E11. The sequence continues at coordinate 453,850 of NZ_CP136514.1, read as the reverse complement.
ATAGTGTTATTTAAGTATGGCTATCAGTAACAACGAACTAGAAAACAAGATAATTTTTATTTCGCAGAGTCTGGATCCCGAGAGTCACTTTTACGGCAGGCTGCTCAACTGGCAAGGTGTAGACGGCTTTTGGCATTACGGGATTGGCCTGTCAGATACCCAAATCTTCGATACAGGTAGAGGATGGGAGCCATTTGAACGGTACTATGTAAACACAAAATTTGTTCTGGGCATTGATGAAATTGCTTACACTCCTGACAAAACTATCAAGCGATTAATTTATGCCCTTCGGTGCTTTAAAGATTGGGACTACGGCTTACTGGGGTGGAACTGCGAACATCTTGGCCGCCTCATTGCAACCAACCAGCCAATCTCCTACGAGGTCAGACAACAAATTTGGCCCATTCCCCAATTAAACAACGATGGGTGGCATCCAAGTGCGGAGGATGACTTGAGGAATTACCTTTTAGCACATGCGCCCGAATGGGTATAAAAAGACTGGCCTTGGCTGGAGCGCTCTCACTGTCTCCTCCAGTTCTTAAATTGCCTTGAGCAACACAGCTTGAGCTCACCGCATGTCAAGCCCGTCAGCACACCCTACCAAAGCCATAAGCATGAGCCATATCGACTTCTCAAAGCTGAAGGGGGTCAAAGTCATCCATGACCCTAGTGGTTGTGCCTATAACCGCGATCGCAGCAAGGAAATGCCCAATGCCGTTGACTTTAACCATGTGACCATCTTCCCTCTGGGCTTTCGCACTAATAAAGCCAACCAGCTTGAAGCTGCCGAACAGATCGCCCTGATCCAAAATGGCAAGCTCACTCATATCGTCGAGCTACTAGACTGCGAGGCCTACGAGGATGGGGGTTGGTACCACCGGATATGTCGTGTTCTCTGGTGGTGGCCTAATGTAGATATGAATACCCTCGGCGTGGAATCTGCGCGCCTACATGGTTAGCTAGAGCAGTAATGCTGGTTCATCTGCGCAACATCCTTAGCGAACCTGTCCCGCACTTCCCCTGGCCCCACCACAATGCAGTTGGCTCCGTAACGGCGCACTTCGCGGAAGAACCAGAAGGTGTGATTGACCTGCCGCACGATGCGGCGAGCCTGCTGGTCAGGCAGCCATTCGTTGACTAGGTCGGCTTCGGTTTTGGAGCGATAGCTAAAGGCCAAGCTATTTAGCAGCCAGAACTCGACCTGGATGGTGCTGAGCTGGGGTTGCCAGTGCCCCTCTGCCGGGGAGATCACCGCCTCTTCGGGGATGCGGTCGAGGCGTAGTGACCAGTTGTGGAGCAAGGCCTCGATGTCGCGGCTGCCTTCGGTTTCCTCGCACCAGCATTCCAGGTACTGGCGGTCTTCGTGGGTGACAATTTTGGCGTGGCGGATGGTGAAGTTCCACAGGCGACCGGCGGCGTCTTGGTAGGTGAGGCGAAAGGGTCGCTGGAGGCGGATGCAGCGCTCGATCTCCATACGCCAGGGAGTGCTGGGCCGATCCACAAAGGCTTGAATTTCTTGCCGCAGGGGTAGGTTGATCTCGCTGCGCTCTAGCAGCAGCTCGGCGATCGCCACAGCTTCGGCCAAATAGCCCAGGTCAACGCACAGGTTGCGGGCGCGATTGAGGGCATTGATGCGATCGCGCCCCCAGTCGTGATTGGTCGCCAAGCGCAGATCACCGTTAGCAATGGCCTTGACCAGCTTCGAGACGTTGGGGTTATCGCCCCAGGTTTGGTCAAACGCCAGGGCCAGTTGTTCTAGCTGGGTTTTCTCTTGGTCTGACACCGAGAGTGTTAGGGCGCGGCCTTTGCGAGTCATTGCGGTAGTCACCCAAGTGTACGGACACTTTATATGAACTGAGTCTTGAATATCTCTATTGTGGTTGCCACGATGGAGAAAAGCAACAGCGCACGGACATTTTCTGGTTGACCCTACGATGCCTGCCTCAACTATGACGATGGATGAAAGAACGCTCCTAGAGCGGATTACGGTAGACCCGAAACTGTTTGGGGGCAGGCCCATTATTCAGGGGCGGGCGATCACGGTAGAGGGAGTCCTGGCCACTATGGTTGCTGGGGCTTCTCCAGAAGAGGTTTTGATCGTCTATCCGGAGCTAAGCCGAGAGGATGTGCTGGCCTGTCTGGAGTATGCCCGTCGGTTGGTTGCCGTCATGCGGCTAAAAGGTACGGATTTAACGCCTAGGTGAGCGTAGTTTGAAGCAGGGTATCCATGGGTTTATCAAAACGTTGTGTTTCATCATGCTTTGTGGGCGATCGCAGGGGTGAGAGGCCAGAGTTGGGAGTAAGTGGGCACCTTAGTACGGTGGCTATCGCAGGGCTACAGCAGATTGGCGCAGTTTTTAGCAGTGAGTGGAGGATTAACCATTGGCAGGCATTGAGAACAACAACACACTCAGCCCCGGCCAGATCGTCCATGTCAGGTCGCGCCAGTTTTTGGTCGAAGACGTTACCCCCGCCCCAGTAGCCACGGGCGATACCCTGGTGCGACTGGCTTGCCTGGAGGACGATGCCCAGGGGGAAGCCCTGGAGGTGTTTTGGGAACGGGAAATCGACGCCCAGGTGATCGAAACCTCCTCCTGGGAAGCGGTGGCCCACAAGGGGTTTGATGACCCGCGCTATTTCTCTGCCTACCTCCATGCCCTACGGTGGAACTGCGTCACTTCCACGGAGCCGAAGCTGTTTCAGGCCCCCTACCGGGCCGGGATTGAGGTCAAGGCTTACCAGCTAGAGCCGTTGCGTAAGGCCCTGCGGATGCCCAGGGTGAACCTGTTCATCGCCGACGATGTGGGCCTGGGCAAAACCATTGAGGCCGGGCTGATTCTGCGCGAGATGCTGATGCGGCAGAAGATTAAGCGGGTGGTGATTTCTTGCCCGCCGTCAGTGGTGCGCCAGTGGCAAGAGGAAATGGAGAGCCGTTTTGGCCTGACGTTTATTGTGTTTGATCGCGAGTTTGTGGCCGCCAAACGGCGGGAGCGGGGCTACGGCATCAACCCTTGGAAGACTCACACCCGCTTTATCATTTCCCATGCCCTGCTGCGGGAGGAAACCTATGCCGCCCCCCTGAGAGACTGGCTGGGCGAGTTTTCGGCGGGGTCGATGCTGATTTTGGATGAGGCCCACAATGCGGCTCCGGCCAGTGCCTCGCGCTATGCCGTGGATTCGCAATTAACGAAGGTCGTTCGTGAGCTGGCTCCCCGGTTTGAGCATCGGCTGTTTTTGTCGGCCACGCCCCACAATGGTCACTCCAATAGCTTTGCTGCCCTGCTGGAAATTCTTGACCCTCAGCGGTTTTGCCGGGGGGTGCCGGTGCGCAGCAAAAAACTGCTGGATGCGGTGATGGTGAGACGGCTAAAGCAAGACCTGCGGGAAATCAACGAGCCCGACTTCCCCAAGCGGGAAATTGTGCCGGTGCTCATCGATGGTCTGCCCGAGGATGCGCCAGAGCTGAAGCTGGCCCAGTTATTGCAGGCCTACCGCAAGCTGCGGGAGCAGCGCCTGAAGGATGCCCCCCGCTCGACCCAGACCGCCGCCCTGCTGGTGCTCACCAACCTGCAAAAGCGCCTGCTGTCGTCCATCGAAGCCTTTGCCCGTACCCTTAGCGTCCACCGTCGGGCCATTGAGCGGCAGGCTCAGCAACAGCAGAACGCGACCCAGGGCAGTCTGTCCCTACTGATGGAGAGTCCTGGATCTGACGATGACCGGGCTGACCTGCAAGAAGACGAGGTGCTGGCAGAAGAAGACCAGCAGATGGAGAAAGCTACCTACGCCGCTGGGGAAGCGATTTCCCAGGAGGAGCTGGCTCTGCTGGAGGAGATGACCCAACTGGCGGAACAGGCCCGACGACAGCCTGACTGCCGCATTGGGGAGTTGGAGAAATGGCTGCGCCAAAACCTCTGCCCCGCCCTGGGCCAGCCCAGGGCTAAATGGCTGAATCGGCGGGTGCTGATCTTTACGGAATACACCGACACCAAGCGCTATCTAGAACAGCAGCTCAAGGCAATCATTGCGGGCAGCGATCGCGAAGACGATCGCATCGGCACCTTCCATGGCGGCATGGGCGATGATCGCCGCGAAGAAATCAAAGCCGCCTTTAACGCCGACCCGGCCCACAACCCCCTGCGGATTTTGATCGCCACCGATGCAGCGCGGGAGGGGGTGAACCTGCAAAACTTCTGCGCCGACCTATTTCACTTCGATGTGCCCTGGAACCCCAGCCGCATGGAGCAGCGCAATGGGCGGATTGACCGGAAATTGCAGCGATCGCCCATTGTCCGCTGCCACTACTTTGTCTTGCTGCAACGGCCTGAAGACAAGGTGATCGATGTGCTGGTGAAAAAGACCCAGCGCATTCAGGAGGAACTGGGCAGTCTGTCGCCAGTAGTGGAAAAGAATGTGACCAAGCTGCTGGAGCAGGGCATTCGGGCTGAGCAGACTCAGGCATTGAGCGGTGCCATTGACAACGCTGATCAGGCCGATGCCGAATCTACCGGGCGGGGCACCGCGATTAAAGAAGAGCTGGAGGCGATTCGCCTGCGCCAAGACAAACTGCGGCAGCAGCAGGTGGAGCTAGAGGGGATGTTGCGCGACTCGAAGGAGTGGCTGGGGCTGAGCGATCGCCACTTTCGCGATGCCCTGTCGGTGTCGTTGGAGCTGATGGGGTCGGCGGCGCTAGCGCCCCTCTCGGCAGCGGAGGCGGTAGACAACGAGGAGCGCAGCCGCTGGACGGTGCCTGCCCTCGATCAGCAGGCCGGGGCCGACCCCTCCTGGGCTACCACCCTCGATACTCTCAGAGCACCTCGCCAGCGGGGGCAAAAGCTGTGGGACTGGCGCAAGGAAGCCCCAATTCGCCCAGTGGTGTTTCGCGATCCGGGGTCGCTAGATGGGGAGGTGGTGCACCTGCACCTGGAGCACCGCATGGTGCAGCGGCTGCTGGGGCGGTTTCTCTCCCAGGGGTTTCTCTACGATGAGCTGACTCGGGCCTGTGTGTGCCGTACCGATGACCCGATTCCTAGGGTAATTATTTTGGGGCGGTTGTCGCTCTATGGGGAGCGGGCGGCCCGGCTGCACGATGAGGTGGTGACGGTGGCGGCGGAGTGGCTCGACCCAGAAACCCGAGGCCGGGGCAAACTGCGGCCCCTGACGGAGGGGGAGAAGAAAGATGTGATGCAGATTTTGGAGGCATCGCTGGCGAATCGGCGGCTACAGGAGGTGCCGGAGACGCTGATGGAGCGGCTGAAGGGGTTTGTGGGCCGGGATGTGGAGGATTTGCTGCCGAACCTGGAGCGGCGGGCGACGGAGCTGACGGAGCGGGCGAAGCGGAAGCTGGCCCAGCGGGGAGAACGGGAAGCGGCGGAGATGAAGTCGCTGCTGGAGGAGCAGCGGAACCGGATTCTGAAGCAGGAGCAGCAGTATGAAACGTTGCAGCTGGGGCTGTTTAACCGGGATGAGATGCGGCAGATCGAGGCGGATCGACGGCACTGGCGCACCAGGGTAGAGCAACTGGCAGAGGAGATGGTGACGGAGCCGGAGCGGATTCAGCAGACCTATCAGGTAAAGGCTGAGCGGATTGAGCCGGTAGGGATTGTGTATTTGTGGCCAGTGTCGAGTTAGGAGTGCAGACGAAAATGGAAAGTATGAAACTGCGAGATTACAAACAAGCGTTGCGTGACCATTTTGGAGTGGCTACATCCAATCAACTACGAAAAGATAAAGCTTGGCTAGAATTTGCTGAAGAGAACGGCTTACCAGTCCTTCATGGGTTCGATGCCTGGAAGCAGGCTTATGAAGCAGTGTCTTCGGTTTCTCAAAGCCCAAAGAGTGAGCGTGAGACTAATGCTGAAGAAACGGCCAGTGAAGACGAAGGATCTGGCCCAACTGAAAATGGATCGAGAGAGGAAGAGATCACCTTAACGGTAATCAGTTGTCAGGGTTGGGATATTGAGTCTTACCAACCTTTGTCAGAAGAAACTGCTTCCTTTACGGAACTGCAAGATTCATCTGGAAATACGGTTGGGGCGCTACTGCAATATTCTCCTGAGCAAAGCCAGCAGCTCATAGGCCATTTTCGGGGCCTAAGCTTACACAGCCCAAATGCTTGGCATCAAGGCAGGTTGAACTCAGCAGTTGTAGATCAGTTAGGGGCAGCCTCAGCAGTGGTGGCTTCTGGTTTACAGACAGGGCAGCTGCTTAGGGTAGTCGGCCCGCCAGAACTGGTTTCTGGTATATCCAAGGGAATTTACAAGCTGGTTCAAAGCGACGGCGCATTTCTTGGAACCGTGAAAAATGCCATTGGAAGCAAGTTCGCTGGGCAACTCCAGTTCGCGCAGGCTTCTGCCGTGCCCATTCTGGCTCCCGTAGTTGCTTACCAGGTGCTCCATGCGATTGTGGGTACCCAGCAACTAAACCAAATCAACCAGCGACTGGCCCACATGGAGAAAACCCTGGAAGAACTCCATGTCAGGCAGGAGGCCGAGATACTGGGCGAAATTTACTATGCCATCAATGTTTTGGACGACATCGAGGCAGAGCGGGTGAACACCGGGGTGTTTACAGCAGATGCCAGTAACCGTTTAGCCCTGGTCGAGAAAAATATTCTGGCTATCCTTGAGCGAAATCGGTTGCTAGTCGAACGGTTTAGAGATAAGGCGAAACACACTAGATCTCAACGGGGTCGTCAAGGTGCCCGCAGTGCGGCAGAGCTAATTAAGTCAGATGGGGCACAGGCGATCCACGACATGCAGTGCTTAATTGGACTCATTGCGGCGGATCTTAAGCTTGAGCAGATGTTGCTCCTGCAAGCTATGCAAAACAATCCTGCCGATGTGGGGCGGCGGCAAGAGCGCATTCGCGACAAAATGCAGAAGCACGAACAGGCACTAGAAAATCTCCCGTCGGTGAAGGAGCTTGAGCGCCATGCTGATGCCTGCTTGAAGGCCATGCGCTGGTGGGAAAAGCTCACTGATTTTGGCCAAACCAAGAAAGAGGTCAGAGAGTCCCAAGCTTATGGACTTGAGGATGCTAAACCAGCGCTTGCGGCACTTAAGCCAGGTCTAAATAGCTATGTTTTCTGGCAAGACAAGGAGGGTATTCAAGTCTTTTCTATGTCTGGTGACGACCTTCGGCTTCGACCAACTCAGTTAGCTGCTGAGCAAGATCTGGACGTCTTGCAAGTGATGGTCAAAGAGCACGTCGTTGCTGGCAGTACCTATAAGTTGCAAATCCCAGAGATAGCAGAACCTGTGAGAGTTGCTGTAGACGAGGAGGTAGAACCAGGTCTTTGGTTGGGTAAACAGCTCGACCAGGAACTGAAGCAATCCGTATTGATTCGAGCCCAAGACTACTTCAAACCCTGTCCCAGTTTTGGGCTAGGGTAGCCAGCGCCCTTAAAGCGAGCATTTTTCTGCAACACAGCTCATTGTCACCATGCCATCCAGAGACCTCGATATCCTCAGACACCAAGAATGGTTGGGCCTCCTCCAGCCCGTGGGCCTAGTCGTGTCGCCGCCTGCGCTGATCAAAGCCCAGGCGGTGATTGATCGCGCCAAGCTGGTAGACCTGCAAGAGCGGCTGCAAGGTGTGGTGTCTACCGAGGCTATCCCTCGCCATGGGGATGAGGGTATTGCCTGGATTGAGAACTTCCCGATCTTTACCCAGAAGGTGCTGGACTGGATGCCTGAAGACCTGGTGGTGGCGGCTGACTTGCCCGATCGCCTCTCGGCGGTGCTGCCTAGCTATAGCGAGACCCTGCAACCTACCTATGGGGTCAAAGACCCCGACAGCGACGAGTGGGTTTTGCTGGTGCAGGAGCTGGCACCGGGGCTGCCGTTGGATGAGGATGACCCGGCGACGGCGACGGGGCAGGGGTGGAAAGCGAGTTTTCAGGCCAAGTTTGAGCGGTTGCTGCGGGAGACGGGGATTGCTACCGGGCTGCTGGTAAATGGTACGGAGATGCGGCTGGTGTATGCCCCCAGTGGCGAGTCGTCGGGGTATCTGACGTTTCCCGTGCAGGCGATGGTGGAGGTGCCGGGGCGACTAATTTTGGGGGCGCTGGATCTGCTGATTGGGGCCGATCGCCTCTTTAACGTGCCCGAAAACCAGCGGTTGAACCGTTTGCTAGTGGAGAGCCGCAACTACCAGGCGGAGGTTTCAAACAAACTGGCCAGCCAGGTGCTCGATGCCCTGTGGGAACTGCTGCGCGGCTTCCAGGCGGCAGATGCTGCCGCCAACGGCAAAATCTTTGCCCCCCTCTTATCTCCCTTCGCCCGTTCTGGGAGATGGGCCGGGGGTGAGGGCCAACACATCTACGGCGGCCTGATCGCCACGCTGATGCGGCTGGTGTTTTTGCTCTATGCCGAAGACGAGGGGCTGATGCCCGATGATGAGGTCTACCAGCGCCACTATGCCGTGTCGGGCCTCTACGAAAAGCTGCGGGAAGACGCGGGCAGCTACCCCGACACGATGGATCAGCGCTATGGAGCCTGGGCCACGCTGCTGAGCCTGTTTCGGCTGGTGTATGACGGCGGCGGCGCCTACGACGAATATCTGCCTGCCCGCCACGGGCAACTGTTTGACCCCGACGAGTATCCGTTTTTGGAAGGGCGACCCAAGGGCACCCAGTATGAGACCCATGGCCGGGTAGAAGCGCCCCGCATTGCCGATGGGGTGATTTACCGAATGCTCGACAAGCTGCTGATGCTGGGGGGGGAACGCCTCTCGTACCGGGCGCTGGATGTGGAGCAGATCGGCTCGGTGTATGAAGCGATTATGGGCTACGAGGTGGAGGTGGCCGAGGGGCTATCCATTGCGGTGAAGCCGAAGGATGTGGTGATCAATGTCGAGGCGCTGCTGGCGGAGAAGCCGGGGAACCGGGCCAAGGTGCTGCAAGACTGGGCCGAGTGCAAGCTGACGGGTAAGGGGGCAACGGCGCTGAAGGATGCCACAACCCCAGCCGATCTGGTGGCAGCCCTGGGCAGTCGGGTGTCGTCGCGGACGCTGAACCTGTTGCCCCCCGGTGATCTGTACCTGCAACCGGGAGAAGAACGCCGCCGCACCGGCTCGCACTACACGCCGCGAAAGCTGACCCAGCCGATTGTAGAGACCACCCTGCGCCCAATTTTTGAGCAGTTGGGCGATCGCCCCACCCCAGAGCAGATTTTGAACCTGAAGGTGTGCGACCTGGCGATGGGGTCGGCGGCGTTTTTAGTGGAGGCCTGTCGGCAACTGGCGGAGAAGCTGGTGGAAGCGTGGGATACCCACGGCCAGCCTGCCGACCTGCCTGCGGCGGTGGAGCCGTTGCTCTACGCCCGCCGGCTGGTGGCGCAGCGGTGCCTCTACGGCGTAGACAAAAACCCCTTTGCGGTGAACCTGGCGAAGCTGTCGCTGTGGCTGGTGACGCTGGCCAAAGACCAGCCGTTTACCTTTGTGGATCATGCGCTGAAGTGTGGGGATTCGCTGGTGGGGCTGACGCGGGCGGAGATTGGCAGCTTTGGCAAAGACACGACGGAAGACCTGCCGCTGTTTAAGTACCTAAAGGAGAAGGTAGATCGGGCGAAGGCGTACCGCACGCAGATACAAGCGCTGGATACGCGGACGGATGCGGATGCGGAAGAGAAGCTGGCCCAGTGGCAGCGGGCAGAACGGGAACTGGAGGAGGCGAAGCTGATTGGCGATGTGAAGATTGCGGCGTTTTTTGAAGGCAAGAGCAAGAAAGACCGCGAAGCCAAACTCTCGGAATACGCCGACCTCGTTCGCACCTGGCGACAATCTGTTTACACCCAGGGCGATCCATCCACTCATCCACCCACCGACGCATCCACTCCCTCACCCCTTACCGAAATTCAGAACTCTATCCGCAATGCCGAAAAGCCCATCACGCCGTTTAACTGGGAAATTGAGTTTCCAGAGGTGTTTGATCGAGAGAATCCGGGGTTTGATGCGATCGTGGGGAATCCGCCTTTCGCGGGAAAAAATACAATTCATGCCTCTCATCCTGATGGCTATTTGGAATGGCTAAAAGTAATAAATCCTGAATCTCACGGAAATTCCGATTTAGTAGCCTATTTCTTCCGCAGGACATTCACCATGCTTAAAAAAGGAGGTGCTGCGGGTCTAATAGCCACTAATACAATTGCTCAAGGGGATACACGAGCAACAGGATTAAGATTTATTTGCAACAATCGAGGAACGGTGTATGACGCTCAAAAAAGAGTGAAATGGCCTGGATTAGCGTCTGTCATTGTAAGTGTAATCCACTTTTATAAGGGTATATATAAAGGACGAAAAAATATAAATGGTCGTGATACTTCTTGCATATCTGCTTATCTTTTTCACTCCGGTGGTAACGATGATCCAAAAGCTCTTTTAGAAAATGGAAACAAAGCCTTTGTGGGTAGTTATGTACTCGGACTAGGTTTCGTGTTTGATGATTCAAATCCAAAGGCTTTACCTATATCAGAAAAAATTAGGCTCATAGAAAAAAATTCAAAAAACTCTCAAAAAATATTTCCTTACATAGGTGGCTCCGAAGTCAATAGTAATCCTACTCACGCTTACAGTCGCTATGTCATTAATTTTGGGGAAATGAGTGAGCAGGAGGCATGGGAATATCCAGATTTGATGCGCCAACTTGAGGAGCATGTTAAAGGCACCCGTGCAAGCCATTCAAGTGCTTCGTGGTGGCAATTTGAAAGGCTTAGAGGAGAATTATATAAGGCCGTAAGTGATTTGGATAAAGTGCTTGTATGTGGTCAAACAAGTAAATATAGGACTTTCACATTCTTGCCGTCGAACTATGTTTTCGACCAAAAACTAATTGTCTTTGCTTTATCATCATTCACGGCGTTTGCGAGCTTGCATTCTCGCTTGCATGAAATTTGGGCCATTTTCCTCGGTTCAACAATGAAGGATGATCCGGTTTATACCCCTTCAGATAGCTTTGAAACCTTCCCCTTCCCCGAAAACTGGGAAACCGACCCCACCCTAGAAGCGATCGGCAAAACCTACTACGACTACCGCGCCGACCTCATGGTGCGCAACAACCAGGGTCTCACCGACACCTACAACCGCTTCCACGACCCCACCGAAACCCACCCCGACATCCTCCACCTCCGCCACCTGCACGATCAGATGGATCGCGCCGTCCTCACCGCCTACAGCTGGCCCGACATCGACACCACCTGCGGCTTCGCCCTCGACTACCTCGACACCGACCCCGACGACCTACCCCCCGAAGCCGCCGAGCGAGTCGCCAGCGGCGACCTCTTCTTCCCTACCCCCGACGAAGCCGCCGCCTTTGGTGCCCTGATCAGCACCGGCAAACGCAAACTCCCCTGGCGCTACAAATGGCCCGAAGCCACCCACGACGAAGTGCTCGCCCGCCTGCTCGACCTCAACCAGCAGCGCCACCTGGAGGAGGTGCGGGGGCATAAAGCCGCGAAGCCATCGGATAAAGGGCAACGGGTGAAGGGTAAAGGGTCGAAGAAGGCAAAATCAGACGCCGAAACACCCACCATTCCCGGTATGGAGGTATAGACCCATGACTCATCTGTCGACAGCTAAACACATTAGCACCAGTCTGGGTGAGCCAACCCCAGTCCCAGCGATTGACTCAAGCTAAACCGTTCTCGTCATGGGGCTTTCCTATAATTAAGGCTCTAGGCAGTCTCTTTCAACCCGTAGCATGTCAAACAAGTTGTACACGATTGGCCATTCCAATCACGACATTGACACCTTCATCGCCCTACTCAAGCAGCACGGGGTAACTGCCCTGGCGGATGTGCGGTCAACTCCCTATAGCCGCTACATGCCCCACTTTTGCCAAAAGCCCTTGAAAGCCGCTCTCGAAAACGCGGGCATTCGCTATGTCTTTTTGGGCCGTGAACTCGGGGCTCGCCCCGAGGATGAAAGCTGCTACGTCGAGGGGAAAGCCCTATACGAGCGCATTGCCGCCACCGATGCCTTCGCCAGAGGGCTAGACCGCGTGGTAACCGGCAGCCAAAAGTTTGATGTTGCGCTCATGTGTGCTGAAAAGGATCCATTAACTTGCCACCGTGCTGTTTTAGTGTGCCAGCACCTAAAGCAATTTCCTCTAGAAATCAACCACATCCTCAGCCACGGCAATCTCGAACCCCACTCCCATTTAGAAGAGCGCATGCTCAAACTGAATGGTCTAGCCGATGCCCTCGACCAGCCCACCGAGCCCCTAGAACAAGCCCAACTCACCTTATTTAGCGATTCCTCAGCCACCTCCCCAACCGATGCCCCGATCGCCCTACTAGATCATCATTCCCTAGAAGGCGCTATCCAAGAGGCTTACAAACGCCAGGGCGATCGCATTGCCTACGTAGAAAAAAACCATGACTCAACCAATTGATGTTTTTACCATCGGCTTCACTCAAAAAAAGGCCCAGCAGTTTTTTGAACTATTACTCAAATCTGGCGTTCGCCGAGTAATTGATACCCGTCTGAACAATGCCTCTCAGCTAGCAGGCTTTTCAAAACGAGATGATTTAGCCTATTTCCTCAAGACAATTGGGGATATTGAATATATTCATATGCCAGAACTGGCACCAACTAAAGATATTCTCGACGCCTATAAAAAACAAAAGGGTGACTGGCAAACCTATGAAACCAAGTTTATCGACTTGATAAATAAGCGGCAAATTGAAAAGGTGCTATCGCCAGAGCTAGTCAATGGCGGGTGTTTATTGTGTAGCGAAGCAAAACCCCACCACTGCCATAGACGACTCGTAGCTGAGTATTTGAATAAAAAATGGGGAAACGTAGATATTCATCACCTTTAAATATGATATTAAGCAATGAATCGAACACAGATCATTTGCCTTGCTAATTCTCTAAAGCTAAGAGAGCGTTGCTTTGCAGGAATCAATCTTGATTCAGCTCGTTGGATTCGACCAGTTTCTTTGAAGTATCCCAATGATGGCAGAGTCCCTTGGAGTACAGAAATAAGTAGTGGAACAAAAATTCTAACGCTTGAAGAGATCAAAGTACTAGATGTCTTAGAGATTCCGTTATATGAAACAGGGCCAGACTTTGGATTTGAGTGTGAAAATCGTGCTATTGCTGCGGGACAATGGACCTATATTCGAAAAGCTAAAATTGAAGAAATTCTACCCTTCGTGAATTTCCATTCGCCAATCCTACATAATTCCTACAAATATGTCACCGTTCCTTTTCTTCAGTCACTACCGTTTGAGCAAAGAAAAAGCTTGGATATTGTGTATACAGATTCACTAAAAATAACTCAGCAGGAAAAGACAGATGGAAATAAGAAGTGGAAAGGAACGTTCGTGACCAGGGGAGGATATTCCTTAAAGGAGGCCACCATTACTGATCCTGAAGCCGTGGATTTATTTCGTCATGGCATTTATCTAAACGAGCCATGTTTAATTACTGTAAGTTTAGGCATGCCTTTTAGCCCGCCAGGGTGGGATGGCCCAGCAAACCCATGCTGGAAGCTAATTGCTGGAATCAGAAGGCTTTCACTAATAGAACAGATTTTAGTTGAGATGCACATTATAGGGTGGAGCATTGAGCAAGGAAGAAATTATGCCATGAGCACATTTGGCAAAAAGAGTCGTCTCCACCTCACCTATGACGAAAAGCATATTTTCATCGATCATCTCCGAAAACTATCCCAACCCAACCTATAGAAAACTTCTATGAAAAATGAAAAATTTACCTTAACTCTTATCCTTGCCATTGCAAGCTCTTTAATTACATGTACTGCGGTGCAGGCTCGACCTTACCCCGACCAAGTCGGCGTCTGCTACGCTTTCCAGGGCGACACCCAAGCCCGCCTAGAGCCCTGTGTCATCAGCGCAGGCTACGGAGCCGGTGCCCACTACGCCACACTGAACTGGATGGATGGCACCAAAACCAGCATTTTGATGATTAATGACTGCCCCGATGGGAACTATGACTTAAGCGGCTTTTGCAGCTACACCATCAATGATCGCGATGCAGAGGTCTACCAGCGCGATGTCTTCCTAGGCGAAACCACCTTCGATGACCCCGACAACCTACTTTGCTACCGCGTCGTTCCTGCTGAGGCACAACCTGATACACGACTTGGGAGATCAACTATTTTCAGACCAAAAGAATGGGGACTTGGGCTACTGAACTGGGCGCTGAGTCCCCTATCCCGTCGATCAACCTCCCAAGCCGCAACTGATAGCAATTTCTGCTATCGGTTCAACGAAAGTTAGCTACCTTCATATACTTCCTGATTTATTCGTCAAGTCTCAACCAAACCCCTATTTGTAATCTTCTAAACCATGCCTACCAGAATCCACGGTGCCGAATATCCCATTGAGAAAATTTTCTGTGATGACTTTGTATTCTCAATTCCCCTCTATCAACGTCCCTACGCCTGGGAAATTGAACAAGCAGAAGCTCTACTCGATGATTTGCTAGATTTTCTGGGAGATAGCAACACTCCAATAGACGAAATCAGCCCTTACTTCTTAGGTAGCATCGTCCTGATTAAAACTGATGGTGCTTCACAGTCTGAAGTCGTGGATGGTCAACAACGCTTGACAACCCTGACTATCCTCCTGTCTGTTCTACGAGAAGTCGTTCCAGAGAAAATTGCTAAAGAGCTAACAAAATATATATATGAAGAAGGCAGTTGGGTTAGAAACACGCCCAACCGCTATCGCTTAACCCTGCGGGAGCGAGATGAGAAGTTCTTCCGCGACTATATTCAAGACGAAGGAGGCATCAGCAAACTAATCGAGAAAAAAGATGCCATTCTCCCCGACAGCCAAGCTCACATTCGCGACAACGCTCTGCATCTGCTAAAACGCTTACAGAAACTTTCCGAGCATCAGTGCATTCGGCTAACTCAATTTGTCATCACAGGCTGTTTGCTGGTAGTTGTCTCCACTCCCGATATGGATTCGGCCTATCGCATTTTCTCAGTCCTCAATGACCGTGGACTAGACCTATCCCATACCGACATTCTCAAGTCAGAAATTATCGGCAAAATTTCACCAGGTCAGCAAGAGCAATACAACAGGCTTTGGGAAGACACTGAAGTCAGGCTAGGGCGCGGCACCTTTCAAGACTTGTTCTCCCACATTCGGATGATTTACCGCAAAGCCAAGCAAAAAGACTCCGTCCTGAAGGAGGTTCGGCTATATGTGGAGCCAAGTAAAAATCCAGCCTACTTTATTGATGAAGTGCTATGCCCAACAGCTCAGGCCTATGCCGATATCCAAGACTGCTACTACGAGAGCAATCAGCACGCCGAAGCCATCAATACCTACTTCAAATACCTCAACCGCATTGATAATGCCGACTGGCTGCCGCCTGCGATCGCTTACCTCTCCAAGCACCGCCATCAGCCCGACAAGCTGCTCACCTTCTTCAAAGACCTTGATCGCCTCGCCTCTGGCCTAATGATTCAACGCGCCGACATCAACCAACGGATGCGCCGCTACAGCACCCTCCTTACCTGGATCGAAGAGGGCCAAGACCTGAGCCAGCCCGACTCTCCCTTGCACCTCACCGCTGACGAGTGCCAGGCCATTATTCAGCGTCTCAATGGCCCCCTCTACCTAGAGACCAAAATTCGCCTCTACGTGCTGCTGCGCCTCGACACCTACCTCTCTGGCGGCGAGGCCGTCTACACCCTACCCCGCATCACCGTCGAGCACATCTTGCCCCAAACCCCTCGCCAAGACAGCCAGTGGCTAGCCTGGTTCCCCGACGAAGAAACCCGGCAAGGCTATGTGCACCGCCTGGGCAATCTGGCTCTACTGTCGGGCTACAAAAACAGCAGCGCCCAAAACTACGACTTCGAGACCAAAAAGAAAAAATATTTCACCGGCAAAAGCGGCGTTTCCCCCTTCGCCATGACCACTCAGGTACTCAACACACCCGAATGGACACCTAAAGTAATTGAAAAGCGACAGGACGAGCTAATCAACTCCTTCAAGGAACTCTGGCGATTGGATGAAGCTGTTCTCGTACCCCAACCCGCACTTGTGGGATAAGGTGGCTTGGCTTAAGTAGCTCAATCTATGCCAAAAGTCTCCAAATAGGCATTTGCCCCACTCTAAGTGAATTCCCCCTTCACTAAAACCTGTAAATCTTTGCAAAGCTCCAGTTCTATTAACAAGGACTATGACAATGACGAATATTTCTCCTCCAACTCCAGCGACACCACAACCTGAACCAGAAAACAACTTGGATAAGTTTTTTAGACTCTCCAAGCGAATTTCGCCCTACATATGGGCTGTAGTTGTGGCAGTGGTACTCATTCCTGCGATCGGTAGCTGGTTTATAGTACAGGCCTTTTCTGAAGATCTACCTCAACCACCTGCTACAGAGGTACTGGCAACCGATCTTCCACAATCAGGCAGTAAAGCTGCCCTACAGACCTTCGAACCCGACTGGACCAAGTTTGAAAGCCTTGCAAAAGATAAACTCCGTAATGCCAGAGTTAAAACAGACGCTTTCGCCAGAAATGAACTAGACCAGTGGACTGATGATTTAACTCAACGCTTAGACAACAGTTTTTTAGACTGGTACTTTGGATATTTTCACCAAAAACAACTAGAGTACAAAAGCTTTTTTGCGGGTGTCTCTGGAAAGTTTTGGCAATGGCTTGACCCTTACAACCCTTCCCCTAATGAGAAAATAGCTGAAGAAATTACAGCGGAATTCCAAGAAGAATTTGCTAAGCGGGTCTTGGTTCCGAGAATCTCAGAATATCAGCTTCAAAATATCGCGGTCAGAACTGCTAAGGAATACATTAAGCAGCTCGGCCAGGAGTTCAACCAGGTTCCTATTGAAAGTGGTGTATCGGCGGCTGAATGGAACCGTTACTTGGAAGATGTATCCGTCAGTATCCCTGGGGTTCTAGGTAATCCCCTAGATTTACCTCTTAAACAAATAACCTTAGCAGGAGCCTATGTTGCTTTTAAGCCACTAATTTCTCCTTTTATTCCTAAAGTAGGTAGCGCTGTCGTCGCCAAATTAGCCACCAAAGCAGGTGCTAAAATTGCTACGAAAACCGGGGGAATGCTGGCTGCAAAACTTGGCAGCACTCTTCTCGATGCAGGCGTAGGTGCCAGCATCATCATTTGGGATGTTTGGGACGCTTACAATACAGCCAATATTGAAAAGCCAATTCTTCGAAAAAATCTAGTCGACTACCTAGGCAAAGTTGAAGAATCTATCCTGGAAAATCCAGATAACGGAGTCATGACTGTAGTAGATAAAATCGACCAAAGGATCCTACAGTCGATCCACATTACCCGTGACTTGAATGCGTCCTTTTCTGCTCCTAACGCATAAGAGGACACCCCATGAAAAACTGCAAGGCTACAAGACAGCTTCTGGGACTTCTCGTATTAATTGTCTGTTGTTGGGCAACTTTATTGCCTACTCCGTTCGCATTAGCAAGTCCTGAAGATTTAGACATTCCTTCAGAACCTGTAGACACTGTAGTTCAAGAAGAAAACTGGGATACTATAGACCGCCAGCTTGTTGCTTCTCTCCGGGAAGCTTATGACAGTACTGAGGACTTTACCACGAGAGAGCTTGATCGATGGGCTGATTCCTTAGCTCAAAAAGTTGATCACCCATTTCTAGACTGGTATTTCAACTTTTGGAATCAGAAAGTAACCGAATATACTGCTCCGGTCGCTTGGGCTACTCACAAGCTTGACTCAAAACTTAAGATTCTACGAGCGGAGGATGAGAGAGAGCTAAATGCTAACCAGATTCTACAGAAGCGGATGGCGGAAAAATTCAGCCAAAAATTTGCTGAGATGGTTATGACCGAGCAGGCTCAGGCTGACCTACAAAATATTTCCCAGCGAGCATTGGGAAATTATGCATCAGCGATTGGTGTAAAACTTGCCATGGTCCAAAGTCGCTTTCAAGTCCCTGAAGAAGATTGGGATAAGCATCTGGAAGATATCTCGCTCATGTTGCTTCAGACAGGCTCTAGCTCCTATGAAATCAATAAGTTAGCCAGTGATTTATCCACTAAAGCATTGGCTGTTGCCGGTATCGCCACAACCTCCAAACTAGCATCAGCTTTAGTTGTTAAGTCAGCGTCAAAAATGGCAGCTAAAGGAGGAGCTGTGCTAGCTGCTAAATGGGGAGCTTCTGTCGTAGATCCCACCTTAGCTATTGGTTTAGTTGCATGGGATGTTTGGAGTTATCGAGATCAAGTAGCTAAAAATCGACCCCATGTACAGGAAATTCTGATTAAGTATATAACTGAGAGCAAAAACGCCATGCTGGAAAATGCCCAAGGCAGCGGCATTATGGATGCCATTGCCTCGGTGCAAAATGAGTTTCTCCACAGCTTTCAGCCAAGGCTTGGATGACGTCGTCTCTGCTAAACCTTAAGGAAGTTGAGCAGCGCTTTGCCTAAAATCACTAGCCCCACCCTCAACCCTGTGTCCCCATGAACGCCAAACTTGTAGAATCCCTCGTTCAGGCGATCGAGTCCTTACCCCAAGAGGACTATGCCCTGTTTCAAGAACAGCTCACTACCCGCAGCGTGCAGAAAACACCAGGGGTTTGCGGTGGCCATGCCCGCATTCGCAGTACCCGCATTGCCGTGTGGACACTCATCTCCCTACAAAACCAGGGAGCCGACGATGACGAGTTGCTGCACAACTTCCCTGGGCTTACCCCCTTTGATTTGATCGCAGCACGGTCTTACTATGCCAGCCAGCCAGAAGAGATCGATAGCGCGATCGCCGACATTCACGATTACGAAGTTCCCTGTGAGGGAGAAAGTACATCACAGGTTCTCACGATTACGCAAAACTAGACATTAAGCCGTTTCTAGCCCCAAAACCTAAGTATCGAGCAAAGGCCCCATGTCTCTACAACTCACCATCGAATACCCCGAAACCTTCCCTGATGCCGTAGGCCGCACCCGCGAGCAATTTGAACAAGAAGCCCGCTGGGCCATGGCCGTCAAGCTGTTTGAGCTACAGCGGCTTTCCTCAGGCATGGCAGCAGCCCTGCTAGGGGTCGATCGCGTCACCTTTCTGCTCAGGCTGAGCGACTACGGCGTTCCCATGATTGACCTCTCCGAAGAAGAGCTACTATCGGACATCGCCAATGCCTGAGACAACTCAGATTGTGATCAACACTTCTCCCCTCATCGCGCTAGTAGCAGCCTGGGGAGACTTAATCCGCTTAGAGCCTCTCTATGAAAAGGTTTGGGTGCCCTTCGAGGTCTGCCAAGAAATTTCAAGAGGGGGCACCAGTCAACTTGCCGTACCCGAGTTTGATCAGGCTACCTGGCTCCATAAGCAAGCCACTGCCCTAGCTATATCTCCCTTTCTGCTCAATGCCCTCGACCTAGGAGAAGCCTCTGTTATTCAACTGGCCCTAGACCAAAACATCACCACGGTTTGCATTGATGAAGCGGTTGGACGGCGGGTTGCCCGACTCAACGGCCTAACCTTAACTGGCTCCGTCGGCATTTTGCTAAAAGCCAAACAAAGAGATCCGTCACTGTCGGTTAAAGCTGCCATCGACAACATGCTCAGCCGCAAGATTCGCCTCAGCGAGACGGTTATCAACATCGCCCTGCGCCAAGCCGGTGAACTGGATTAAGGGGGCTAATCCTGTAGACCGCCCCGATGCAATTTAGGATCTGACACCATGACTACCTCCGCCGACATTCGCGCCACTCTGGTGGATGCCCTCAACATTGACCTCGTCGGCCCCACCCCCCACGACACCGACCACGCCGAGGAAATCCTCAGGCAGGCTCCCTCCAAGTGGTACCTGACCGGCTTTTTGGCCCCCTTTGGCGCACCCCCCGACCTGCGCTCCGACGACGATGCCGACGACGACCTGCCTGAAGAAGTCACCACCAGCGACTCCAGCGAAGACAGCAAAACTCCCGACAAACCGGCCGCCCGCAAAGCCTTATTTCCCTCCTCCATGGGGCTGAGCTGCTTGCTATCGGGCAAAACCACCACCCTAGAAGCCCAAGTCACCTGGGGAGACTACATTCCCCTCACCCCCGCAGAGGACGACCATGAAGAAGACCAAGGCAAGTCGAAGCGCAAGAAAAAGCCCGAACATTGGCAGCGGGTACCCCAACAGGCCACCCTCACCCTCCCCATTGAAGAACGTCCAGAGCCCTTTGCCATCGACATCCCCGGCGGCAGCGGACTCAACCTGGTGGTCACCTGTCGCCCCGTGCTGGATGATCGCTTCCCCTACGGCACCAAAGCGGTGTCGGTGTTTTTGGTTAACTATCGCCAGGTCACCTCTGGGGAGCGCGACACCACCTTTGCCTTTCAAACCCACCTCAATATCCGCTGCACCGAGGGGTTTGTCCCCCGCCCCGACCCTCGCAGCGTCAGCACCAATGACCCCGATGAGGCCATTGCCGCCCTTCAGTACCGTGACGACTACGAATTTGCCGTAGGCCACAACGTCTCAGCCCTGGCCCTAGAGGCCGAGGGTAGCCACTGTAGCGAGGTCTGTACCACCTGGATACCGATTGCGGAAGTGCCCCGCGTGGCCCCCACCGCGCCAAAGGGGGTACAGCTCGGCATGGAATCTCTGGCCCTAGCCCCCGATGCCGCCACCATTCGAGGCATGGTGGGGCCGCTAGTCACCGAGTATCGCGCCTGGATTGCCATCCAACGGGCCGTAGCCATTAGCCCCCAGGAGGCCGCTGACGTGGCTAGAGACCTGCTAGATCGGGCGGGGCGGGTCTGCGATCGCATCGAAGCCGGTCTCAATGCGCTACAAGACCCCCAGGTGCTAGAAGCGTTTCAGATGGCCAATCGGGCGATCGCCACTGCCCGCCGCCGCCAGCTTAGCCAAGAAGAGGGCCACCCCCCCGAGAGCTTTTCAGAACCGACCTGGCGACCCTTCCAGCTCGCCTTCATTTTGCTCAACCTGGTAGGGCTGGCCGACCCCATCCACGATGATCGCAAGACGGTAGACCTGCTATTCTTCCCCACCGGGGGCGGCAAAACCGAAGCCTATCTGGGCCTAGCTGCCTTCACCCTGATTTTACGGCGGCTCAAGTACCCCGGCATCCAGGCCGCTGGCCTGAGTGTACTGATGCGCTACACCCTGCGCCTGCTCACCCTCGACCAGCTAGAGCGGGCCTCGCGCCTGATCTGCGCCCTAGAGCTAGAGCGGCAAAAGGTGCCCGACAAACTGGGCACCTGGCCCTTTGAAATTGGCCTCTGGGTGGGCCAAGGGGCCACCCCCAACCGCATGGGCAAACGGGGCGATAAGGATGAGCATTCGGCCCGCGATCGCACCCTCGACTACAAGCGAGACAGCAAGAGCAAACCCTCTCCCATTCCCCTAGAGCGCTGCCCCTGGTGCGGAGAAGGATTTACCACAAACTCCTTTCAGCTCTTGCCCACCGAAGACGCCCCCAAGACCCTCAAGATTGTCTGCGTCAACCGCATCTGCGACTTCCGCAGCCGCAATCCCCTACCAATCCTGGCCGTAGACGAGCCGATCTACCGCCGTCTACCCTGCTTTATCATCGCTACGGTCGATAAGTTTGCGGCCCTACCCTGGGTCGGCCAAACGGGTGCCCTGTTTGGTCGAGTCACTCACTACCAGGAGAACGAAGGCTTCTACAGCTCCGGCGACCCCACCCCAGCGGGACGCCTCTTGGAGGGCTATCTCCCTCCGCCCGATTTGATCATTCAAGATGAGCTGCACCTGATTTCTGGCCCACTAGGGACGATGGTGGGTCTCTACGAAACAGCAATTGATACGCTGTGCTGCCGTGAAGAGAATGGCCACACCATTCGCCCCAAGGTAATTGCCTCCACCGCCACTGTGCGTCGGGCTAGCCGCCAGATCCAGGCTCTCTTTGGCCGCAGCCAAGTCGATATCTTTCCGCCCCCTGGCCCCGATCGCCACGATTCATTTTTTGCTAAAACCGACTTTAAAGCGCCCGGTCGGCTCTACGTGGGAGTCGCTGCCCAGGGCCGCAGCTTAAAAGTGATTTTGCTGCGGGTCTATCTGGCCCTGCTAGCAGCGGCCCAGAAACAGTGGAAAGACGCCGGGGGCAAGGGCAATAAAAACAACCCCGCTGACCCCTACATGACCCTGATGGGCTACTTCAACTCCCTGCGAGAGCTGGGGGGCAGCCGCCGTATTGTGGAAGATGAGGTCAACTCTCGTCTAACCAAGTACAGCGATCGCCTGCGAGAGGGTGAGTTAGTCGGCCCCTTCCTCGATCGCAAAATTGACGAGATGCCGGAGGAACTGACCTCGCGGGTGAGCACCAACAAAATCGCCAATACCAAACGCCGCCTCTCTACCCCCTTCCACGAAGATGACCGGGTCGATGTGGCCCTGGCCACCAACATGATTTCAGTCGGCCTCGATATTATTCGCCTGGGGCTGATGGTGGTGCTGGGGCAACCCAAGACCGCTGCTGAATACATCCAGGCCACCAGTCGGGTCGGGCGCGACAAGAACAAACCGGGGCTGGTGGTGACGCTGATGAACATTCACCGCCCCCGCGATCGCTCCCACTACGAGCGCTTTGAGAGCTGGCACAACAGCTTCTACCGGGCGGTCGAGGCCACCAGCGTTACCCCCTTCTCGCCTCGGGCGCTGGATCGCGGGCTAGCGGGAGTCATGGTAGCTCTGGCTCGACTAGGCGTACCCGCGATGACCAGCCCGATGGGGGCCTCTAACCTAACCGACCAACGGGCAGCGGTCACGGCCATGGTGGAAGCCATTGCCCGCCGGGCCGAGGGCCACAGTCCTGATTTAGATGGTGAAGCGGCGAATGATCTGCGGGTGAGGGTGCGATCGCAGGTCACTGACCTGCTCGATACCTGGGAGCGGATTTTGACCCGCGAAACCCGCTTGCAATACCAAAAAGAAACCGACCTGGCCCCCGCCCTGCTGGTCGATGCCCTCGATTTGTCTGCCGAGAAACGTCCCGTCGATGAGCAAAAATTCAAGACCCAGCGCAGTCTGCGCGACGTAGAAGCCAGCGTCAACCTCTGGATTCGAGACCCGTACACCATGGAAGGCGTAGCCGGAGACGACGAATGAGCCAGTCCAACAAAGCCCACAACAAAACCAAGAAAGCCAGCGGCGAACTGCGCCAGAGCCAGATGCTCACCACCTTCGGCCCCGGCTCGATGGTAGACCTGCCCGCCCGGTCGGTGATTATTTCAGGCCTCAGCTACTGGAAAGGCGACAAACCCTACATTCGAGAAGACCGCCTCAAGTACAAGGTGGCCAAAAGCCTCAACCTGCCCGACGGGCACGAGGTTAAACTCTTTGGCCCACCCATCAAAACGAGCGACCCCAAAGCGCCCCTGAGCGGCGTGGATGCCCTGGTGTTCCCCACCTGGTTTCTTGCTCAGATTGACCGCACCATTGATCGGGGGGGCAAGGCTTACCGTACCCGCCCTCTGATTTCCTGGAGCGCCGTCAAGGGGGGAGCCCGGTTTGAAGGCAAGACAGTGCAGGCGGTGCCGGTGCGCTTTGTCCAGGCCTGCACCAATGGCCACCTCAGCGACATTAACTGGAATGCTTTTGTCCACAACGACTTCCAGGCCAAGTGCCGAGGCCAGCTCTGGCTGGATGAAGCTGGTTCCGGCAACGACTTTGAAGAAATCTTTGTGCGGTGCGAGCAGTGCAGCAGCCTGCGCCCTCTATCCCAGGCCAAGATTACCGACTCTAAGGTGCTAGGAGCCTGTGAAGGCCATCGCCCCTGGCTGGGTGCCCGAGGCAAAGAACCCTGCCGCCGCCACCGGGTCACCGACACTGGCGAGCTTATCGCCACCGATAAGCCCGAGTACAACCGGCTGTTGGTGCGATCGGCCAGCAACGCCTACTTCAGCCAGATCCTCAGCGTCATCTCCATGCCCGACAAGGATGCTGCACTGAAGCAGGCCGTGGATCGCTTCTACGAAGAAGACCTGCAATACACCGAAGACATTGCCGATGTCACCAAAGAGCTGCGCAAAGCCAAGTTTGCCGACCTGGTCGAGTTTGGCGCAGAGGCGGTCTGGGCTGAGATTAAACGCCGCAAAGCCGGTCTTTCTACCCCCGACAAAAGCATCAAACAGGTGGAACTGGAGGCATTGCTGGCCTGCCCCGAAGAGAAAGGCAAAGAGACCCCCTCCAGCGACAAGATCTTTGAAGGCTATACCCGCAAGCCCAGTTCTCTAGAGCCTAAGTGGCAACCCTTCATCGATAAAGTTGTTCTGGTGCATCGCCTAAGGGAGGTGTTGGCCCTGATTGGCTTCACCCGGTTTGAGGCGGCTCAAACCAACATCGAAGGGGAAATCGATGACCTTGCCATCGGCGTCCGTCGGGCCAGCCTAGACTTTGAGCCCAACTGGGTACCCGCGATTGAGAACCTAGGCGAGGGGGTTTTCATCAGCTTCAACAAAGAACAGGTGGAGCGCTGGCAACAACGGCAAAACGTGATTGACCGAACCAAGGCTCTCAATCAAGGCTTTAGCAAATGGGCCGAGAACCGGGGCATCCCCCAAGACAAGGCCAAGTTTCCCGGTGAAGCCTACATCATGCTCCATTCCCTCTCCCACCTGCTGATCACCGCCGTATCCCTGGAGTGTGGCTACGCCTCTAGCGCCATCCGCGAACGCATCTATGCCTTCCCAGACATCGGCTATGGCATTCTGCTCCACACCGGCACCTCGGGTTCTGAAGGCACCCTGGGAGGTCTAGTCGAGGTCGGTAGACGGATTGAATACCACCTCGGCAAGGCCCTAGAGCAGGGGCGGCTCTGCTCCAACGACCCGGTCTGCGCCCAGCACAAGCCCGATAACATCCAGGAAGACCGATTTCTGCACGGGGCTGCCTGCCACGGTTGTCTGCTCATCGCTGAGACCTCCTGCGAACGACGCAATGAGATGCTTGATCGCGCCTTGGTCACCAGCACTGTCGAGGGGTTAGGGGCCGAGTTCTTTCCCGATGGGGTCTACTGATGTCGCCCTTTGTGCGGCTGAGTCGCCCGGCTCTGGTAGGTATCGCAGAGGCTCTAACGGCTGGCAGATTGAGTCTGCCAGTCTCTAACGTCTCTCTATGTGCCTACGTGCTTGAGCAGGAGTTAGCCGCCGTCGTTCAGGAAATTAATCACCTGCACCAGCAAGGCATGGCACCCAGGCAACTGGCCTACATGCTCACAGTGCTGGCCGAGGAGCGGGCCGTGTCCCAGGCCAAACAAGATCAGGTAGATCTGGTGTGGACCGGGCCAGAAGTCCCCGGTACCGAAAGCCGAGACACCGGCATTGTGGTGCGGGAGCTATTTAGCAGCGCCCAGCACAGCGTGCTGATCTCCAGCTTCGCCATCGACCAGGGCACCAAAGGCTATGACCTCTTCCGCCCCCTGGCCCAGCGCATGGATGCCAATCCCGCCATCCAGGTCAGAATGTTCCTTAACGTCAAACGCAAGTACCAAGACCGTACCCCAGCCGCCGTCCTGCTGCGGCAGTTTGCCGAAACCTTTCGCCGCCATGTCTGGCCCGGTCAACGCCTGCCGGAGGTCTTCCACGACCCCCGCACCATGCTGATGACCGCCGAGTCTAATGCCTGCCTCCACGCCAAGTGCGTGGTCGTCGATGAAGAGCGCCTGCTGATCACCTCCGCCAACTTCACTGAGGCCGCCCATGAGCGCAACATTGAGGCCGGGGTGTTGATGCGCGATCGCGTTGTGGCCCGCGCTATCCGCTCCCAGTTTGAAATGCTGGTTGTTCAAGGCCTTTTAGAACGAGTTCCAGGACTGTAGGTAGGGTTATTACCGACAGTCCACAGGTTGACGCCACTCAAGCAGGAGATCCAACACCCACCTCAGGCAGTCATCACTGAACCCTGCCACCTTAGGCATAACAGACAGTGTGGGCGATCGACTTGTCGTGCTGGCTGATGACCGTAACAATCCGTTGGGCAATCTTCTGTCCCCCTTGGTGGGAAGGCTCAATGGGCGAAACGGCAGAATAGTCACCTGGGTCAGAGCAGACCAACCGCAGATCGATCAGGGGCAGACCATACTGAATCGCTTGCCGGGTAATGCAGTCGTTAAAGAGCGACAGAGCCGTAAAGGCCAATAGACGCAGCCCAGGGTCTTGGGTAGAGGCTTGGTCGTAGATGGTGCAGACGGTCAGCGGTTTTTTAAATGCCGACAGCTGTTTCAGAAGTTCACCATATCGGTAGTTAAACTCTGTCTTCATCTCCGCCAATGCCGCTAGGGCTGCGGCCACGGAATCGGCTCGGCTCTGCAACTGGGCAGCATATCTGAGGGCATCGTTACCACCAACGCTCAAAAACAGGTGGGTAGACTCCACGGGCAATGCCCTGATTTGGTCGTGAACATCTGTGATGTAGTCACCATCCACCGCCAATAAAAGCACTTGGTGCTGATCAGGATCTAAAGCATCCAGCGCTACGCGCAGGTGCTCTTGAACAGATAACCCGTCTGGCACATAAGTGGCGTTGTCAAAGATAGAGTCGCCCAGTAAAACGGCGTGTACCACGGGTCTAATCTCCTACAAAAAATGACGGGGCCATTGCTAATGCTTGCACAGCTCATGAGATCTAAACTGCCCCAGATCGCAGCTTTGCTCCTTTAGAACTTACAGGGCAGATTGCGCTATTGGGTTAAGGCTCCAGGTAATCAAATAGTCACAAAGGTGTGGATCGCTGGGTAGCGATGCGATCGCCATAAGCAACATAAGCTCCATTGACCGCGTGACCTAACAGCGTTACTTGATTATTGGCTGGTAGAACATAGACCCGCTCAAATTTAGCGTCATTGAGATAACCAACAATGCCACGCACATAGACCACCAACACCACTGCGTCCGAGAGCACCCCCCTCAACCGATCAATCTG
This sequence comes from Nodosilinea sp. E11, assembly GCF_032813545.1. Taxonomy (NCBI): domain Bacteria; kingdom Bacillati; phylum Cyanobacteriota; class Cyanophyceae; order Nodosilineales; family Nodosilineaceae; genus Nodosilinea; species Nodosilinea sp. E11. The sequence goes on along the minus strand of NZ_CP136514.1, from coordinate 426,955 downwards.
TTCTTTAACTAAGGCTTCGCTCTCAGGTACTAGCCAGCCTCGGTCAGTGAGTTGCACTACTCGCTTGGCAGAATGGTCTTTCCAGTTTTGTGCATCAAAAACCACCACATCTGCGGCTGAACGTCTGACTTCTTCTAATCGGCTACAAAATATCGCTCTTCAATGACTCTGGCGGTAGATAATTTAGGGTAAAAGGGCTGAGAGCTAGGCAGACGTGATGACAGCGCCCCGTATGGCCAGACCGACTGTGAGGTTTGTAGACGAATATTGCGAAAGTTACCGTGACTTATTTGTCGAAGTAAGAAGCTTTGAAGCATTTAAGCATCTGCATGCGGGGATGATTTCGGAAGCAAAGCGGAAATCGCTACCTACTATTGCGAAGGTTGCAGGCCTACCCAATGCCCAATCATTGCAGCAGTTCTTGGTCAACTCTCCCTGGCAGGCAAGAGACCTGAGACAGCGACGCATTGAGTTGATTCTTGCCCTCGTGGCGGGCCGCAAGCTAGTCCTAGTGATTGACGAAACCGGAGACCGTAAGAAGGGACATGTCACGGACTATGTTAAACGGCAGTACATCGGCAACTTGGGCAAAGTAGAGAACGGCATTGTCTCAGTTGATGCCTATGGTGTCCTTGACAACATCACTTTTCCCTTGACTTTTGAGATCTATAAGCCAAAAGAGCGATTAAAAGCGGGAGAGTGTCATCGCACCAAACCTGCCATCGCCGCAGCGATGGTTCAAGACCTCTGTCAATTGGGCTTTAAGTTTGAGTTAGTTCTTGCCGATAGTGCCTATGGGGAAAGCGGGAGTAGTTTCGTTAGGACACTGCATCAATTAGAACTCCCCTACGTGCTTGCGATTCGCTCCAACCATGCTGTGCTATTGCCCAAGGAGCAACGGGTCAGGACCAATCGCTGGCGCGAGTATGACCGGCAGTTCAGTGATGGTAAACGCGAAACTCGTTTTATTCGAGAGATCGTTTATGGCAAACGCCGCGCTCAGCGCTACTGGCAACTAACGACTGACAGAGACGTTTTACCGTCGGCTTCAACCTGGATGGTTATGACTTGGGTTAAGGGTCTGTCTTACAAACAGGTCGGAGACCTTTATGGCCTGAGAAACTGGGTGGAATATGGCTTTAAGCAAAGCAAAAACGAACTCGGATGGGCTGACTTTCGAGTGACCGACTATACCTCGATTGAAAAGTGGTGGGAGATTGTCATGAGCGCTTATTTGATGGTCACGTTACACACACCACCGATGCGACCTAAGGGAACTATCCCACCGGAACAAGATGATTCAGGTGTAGTCTTGTCGTTTACCCATCATTCAGCCTGGGGCGCAGGGAATGGATGGAAGAACTGGCTCAATAACTTACGCCTGATTCTGTTGCCCTGGGTGAGTTCAAATCTGTTGAAACCTTGGCTAAAGATTTTTCCGATCCCCAAGTTGGAACAAGGATTTCAGACGCTCACAGGGCTCATGAATCTGTTCCCAGGTGCGTCTATTACAAATCCACAAAAACTTTCCTCTGCTTAGAGTCATTGAAGAGCGATATAGCGGCTCCTAGACGGGCGAGGTACGATCAAAGTAGAGGAAATGCAGAACGGCGCTACACTATCGCATTTCTGGCAGGAGGGCGTGATGAAAGCCTACTCACTTGATTTTCGAGAAAAGATAATTGATGCTCACTTTATGGAGGGGGTCTCGGTTCGTAAGGTGGCTAAGCGGTTTGGGGTGGCGACGAGTTTTGTCGAAACGCTTTTGAAGCGTCTTCGGGAAACGGGCGATATCCTACCTAAGCCCCATGGGGGTGGCCCTCAACCTAAACTCAACGGGGAACAACTCCAGCTGGTGAGAGCCTTAGTTGAGGCGGATAATGATGCGACCTTGGAAGAACTCTGCGACCAACTCGCTGCCGAAACGTCGATAACGATTAGTCGCTCGACCATGGGTCGGATGGTGCAAAAGCTTGAGCTCACCCGTAAAAAAAAGCGCTGCACGCCACCGAGGCGGAGAGTCCACGGGTGCGACAAGCCCGGGTTGACTATTGGCAGTCCATTCGAGAGGTAGCCCCGGAAGACTTGGTGTTTATGGATGAGGCGGGGGTTAACTTAGCCATGGTTCGATTGTACGCCCGTGCTCCAAAAGGCCAACGTGCAATCGGGGACCGTCCGGCCACACGAGGGCAGAACGTGTCGCTGGTCAATGCGCTGAGTTTGCGCGGTCCGATTGCTCCGTTGACAATTCTCGGTGCGATGGATGGTTTGACCTTTGAAGCCTACATCATCCGTCGAGTTGCGCCCAATCTGTGGCCTGGGGCAGTGCTTGTCGTTGATAATAGTCGTGCGCATAAAGCCACGGAAGAGGTCAATGCTGCGCTTGAAGCGGTGGGTGCACGACTGATGTTTTTGCCACCCTATTCACCAGACTTTTCACCTATTGAACCGTTCTGGTCGAAGGTCAAGAATAGCTTGAGTTCAATTGCTGCACGGACTTATCAAGCCTTAAACGAAGCGATTGAGTTTGCCTACGCTCAAGTTACCTTGGAAGACATTCGTAACTGGTTCACAAATGACTGCTACTGTACCTCATCCGAATGAGAACCGCTATAGGACTTGCCGGAATCCACGATTTTTGACTAAAAAAAACTCGCGTGTCTCTTCTGAGCCATCGGGCAAATAGTAATTGACTAATGACTGACTCACTACTCGTTCAGTGCGTGCGCCCATCTCCCAGTATCGAAATTCTTCCTGAACACGCTCTTGAATATGTTGATCAAGTCCTTCTCGAACCATTTGGCTAGCAACTTTTTTGGCATCTTCAAGATTATTTTTGAAAAACCAGGTTAGCAATGCTCCAATAATCCCTAGAAAGCCAAGAAATGCACTGTTCATTTTGAGGATGAACTCTAGCTGTTGTGCCAGCACTTCAGACTCAACTTGCCCCACCTGCCCTGCACTGGGAGAGATATTGACAGCCATAGTAATGATGGCGACTGAAGCTGCAATTGCTAAAATTAGCGCTGCCCATTTGAGCCATTCGAAAGCTCTTGATTGGTTTCTAAATGACATATTTTCCTGGCTTAAAAATCAATCTATGAATTATCACCAGGGCAAGGTGATTTCTACTTTATCTTTAAGTTGAATAGATTTTCCTATTGCCTTTAAAAATTTATCTCGGTCTGGGTAATCGACACCAAATAGGGTGATGACCTGATACGCATTAGCAGGATTGCATAAGTTGTTTGCCTGAATCCATACAAATGAAGGAATATTGAGCTTGCCGCCGACAGAAGGATTGCCTGTTCCCCCTTTGAAGCCACTCTTGTACCAAAAATCTAGTGCTAGTCCAAGTACCTCTTGATGTTTGCCTTGTTGTTTCCACTGATTGCTTGGCACATCTTTCGGGTGTTTTGTACTATTGGCTTTAACTAGATATATCCGAGCATTCTGATTTAAGACATCTTGATATCTATTGTGAGTATCGCCAGGAGAACAAACACCAGGCGGGCTAGAAATCAACAATCCCCGGCAAATATCCCGAAGGCTGCTGAGCATTGTCAGCCATTCATCTAGATCATATCCTAGGGAGTCCTGAGGATCAGTAGACTGCCAGTAGCAGCCTCTTAGTCGTCCTGAGTTGCAATGTAGTGGGCGTCTGGCTCCACGGCCTATACCGCCTAGGTGTATTGCTAACCTCAAAATGTATTTGATTAGGGTTAAATGCCCTCGATTGGTAGATTCTAAATGAATCGTACCCTTTGCATAGTAAGGCGTATCAATCCCCTGGTTACTCAGCTTTGAACCTCCCTCGATATCGACAGAAATTCTGACACTACCGTGCGTAGGTTTCTTATGCTTATTCAGAGTTGTATCAATACTGCCAAATAACTTAGCCTCAAATATCTGGCAATCCTGCGGAGAGCAAAAACTTAGTGCTACAGCCCTAAACCAGTACCGTAAGACCCCTCGAATGGCCGTCGACCTTAACTCGACCTGCTCTGAAACACTATAAATGCCTTGCGACCACAGCTCAAAACTATGACTGCTGTTGTGCCAGCGGGATTTCACCAGTTGAGAAGCTTCAGATACTTGACCACCTATCTCTAGAGTTGACTCTTGAGGTTGGCTAACTCGTCCATACCCGGCACTAATGCGAGAGCCTAGCCCCTCTTGAATCAGTGCCTCTTCCAGCCATGTTCTGGCTAGTTTGACATCTGCTTCAGACCCCAAGCTAGTTTTCACCAAACCAACCTTCAGAGTCACATTCTGTAGAGACATTAAGTAGTGAGGCGATGGGCCATATTCCACCTGGGTCGCTTTCCAGTTCCACTGAGGCGTGGCTACATCTATGCTTAAGCAGGGCGTTGTCGGAAAGGCGTCTAGAATTTGTACTGTGCCAAGGGACGCTTTCTGTTTATCTTCTGACGCGGCTTCGTTAAGAAAGCCAAATAGACGCTGAACTGTCTCTAGACTTTCAGACTGGTGATGCTCTGCCCAAGCTTTAACAACACCTTTAATGCTGCTGGCAGGTACATAGGGGACACCATACACGGGGTGCAGTGCAGGTAGTAACCGCTCTCGAAATCCCTGAATTCCACCGACTCTTAATCTTGCAGGGAAATAAACTTCTAAAATCTGTCCAGCTAGCATTGCTGTCCGCTGATTGAGGACATCATAAAGAGGCTGGCAGGTTTGAATGTCAGCTTTAGCAGTTTCTTCTAGGAGGAGTTTCAGTCTCTGCTCTTCTGGTTGAGAATCGTTAAATTTTCCCGCAAATTCCTTTGAGAAATCTGCACAGTTAAGTGTTTGAAGGGGATTTTTGATCTGTGAAAGACTAGGGGCTTCATTCCTCTGCGAGATAGATGGCAAGGGAGTCGAAGCCTCTATGCCAATTTCCTGAGCTGCTTGAGCTAGTCTTTCCTGCCAAGATTTTTTTTGCCCTCTTGCCATGCTAATTATTCTCCGCTTCGCCAAGTAAAGAAGCAGCCCAAAACGACCATTCCTTCGCAAACCTTAGGGCTAAGTGGTTGAGGGCTAAATAGTCTCTGAGAGGCATTTCCGTATTGAAAATTAGGCTTTTTTCATCTCTGGGCTGAAAGTCGGCCCCGCTAAACTTTTGTAGACTTTCGAGAAAATGATAGTAGACAGTGCCCTTATATTTTGTATCTTCAGAGTTTTTTCCACTAAAGCTCTTTGCATCGCCACTTAACCTATGCAGTCCCCATGTAGAGATATAGGCTGGCAATCCTTGTACTAGAGCACTCGCTTTCTTATGATATTTCTTATTCAACTGCTGGCTGAGGCTCTCTAATGCTCCGTAAGCTTCTTGGCTAAACTGACGTGGATCAAGTTTCATTAACGATTTCACTCCTCGACAATAATCTGCATGGTTCTCATTTCAGTCCATCCCCGCCCTAGTCCTTCTAGCCCTCCAAGCTGGAGGCGGGTGCTCATCCGATTTGGAATCGTGGTTCGGAGTGTCTCTTTTACTGCTTGCGTTCGCTTAGCCTCTGCACGGGCTTTTTCAATATCTTTTTCATCTTTGTCTGTGGCGACAGCTTGAGGAAGCTTTAGACCCCAGGGGAAAAACAGTACTGTTTCCGGCGGGACTGCCTCTTCAGAGCGAAAAGATCCTTTGTCTACAGTTTTTGAGTCAGCTTCTAGACGTACCCGAACCTCACGTTGCAGTCCTGTTTCTACTAGAGATAGGCACTCTGCTTCAGGCAAAACAATTAACCGTTCTGGCAAAAGACTTACTAGGCTAGATGCCTCCAGCAATTCAGTTAACTCAGAACTAATAATTTCAAAGCTTTCAGAGGCTAGTTCAGCTGGTTGGAGCAAAGCTGTCTGTAAATAAAGTTTCTCTCTTTCGAAGCTGACTACTGCGGACTTGCGAACATCTTTGTTTGATAGGTGCTGTCGGCATGTCTGGATTAAGCTGCGTACATTAGCTCGGGAATTTGGTGCTAGCCAACGGCTCCACCGCTCTAACCATAGCGGACAAGTAATCCACACCAGATGATGGCTCAGAGACGCAATGGGAAAGAACAGGAGTGTGGCATCTGCGAACCAAATTTCTCCTTCTGTAGGCTGATTACCATCCTCGATCCGGCGGCCAAATATTAGGCTGGTAGCGATACTTTGCTGTGGGTCGTCTTTGCTGTCTTTTTCAAAGACAGAACGAACTTTGCCGCGCACTGATGAGGCTGGCATGTAGGGAAATTCGGTATGCACTTCGCGGGCAATGCCCATGAGGTTACCTTCATTGGCACTGCCCCCTGTGTGCAGCGGCGTTAGCAAATACAAATAGGTCAAATAGTTATCCATTAGCTCAGCGCACTCCCCATAACAATTTTCCGTAGTTCAGCATTTCAAAGGTTTTTAGCCCCTTTCGAGAATTCTCCTCAGGCAGCAGCTTTATTTGCTCCGGTAGCGACTTAAACGCATACACCGTTCCTGGTGGCACGAAGGCTCGTTGGGGGATGTAGGCGACCTCATCTGGTTCCTTATCCTCTGTCTGCGCTTGTTGCCCGCGCGCGATCGCACTTATCCCCCCCCACATCAGTTGCCGATCCGTGGCGCAGCCCGCTAGGTGGTCACGCCAAGGGTTGGGGTAGCTGGCATAGATCGGTTTATCGTCAGCCGCCAGGGCCAACCCCGGCGTCAGCACGTATGCTCGTATGCGATCGCCCCCATTAGTTTCAAACCCACTCAAGGTTTTCCAACCTGGCGGCTCTGGTATCTGCTCCACCATAGCCCGGTGCCCCTCGCCCCCCAGACGAATCACACCCTGCTCTGGCGGTGCTTCATCTGGCGAATCAAACTGGGCGACGAAATGCCACCCCGGCTGCATCCGCACTGCCACTTCGGTAAAGTAGCCATCGGCATCTTGCACTTGGCGCGTGCCCGACTGCATTTGAATGTGGGGCATTATCTGCAAATCCCACGGGTTAGGGTGAAACAGTGGTTTCGCTTCAATTTCTTTTGGATTCCAGGTTGCTTCTTGGCCATCGAGATACTCTGCTAGATATTTGGCTTGTATCCAGGGCTGAGGTGCTCCAATGCGCTGCTTGGCTTGCAGGGTTTCTTGATAAACCTCGTAGGGTGTCACCATTGGCGCTGGATGGGTATTGTCAAAGGCGAGATGCTGCCATTGTTCGTCTTCTGGAGCAGGTTTTAGCCGTCGAACTGCCTCCCAGCGATTACTAGACTGCTTAGCACCGACCCCATCTGGATACAGACAAACTAAATCCTTCGGCGTAGGTAACCAGAGATTGCCATTAGAATCGCAGAGGAAAGGGCCGAGAAACCTGAGGTTGCGATTCGTGCGTTCTGCTTTGCTGGTGCGGGGGTTAAGCAGCGATCGCAACCCATGGAACACAGTAATTGGCAGCGGTGGAAACAGCCCCTTAGCCCAGGAGCCGTCGGTGGGGCTAAAGGGCCGGGAGTCGCGAAATAGCAACACATCTAACGGTGTAATCCGGTACCAGGTCATGATGTCACCTCCACCGTCTGCTTCTGGGGCTGCACCCAGGCTTGGCGCTGGGCGTTTTTACTGACCCAGAAGGCGCTGAAGCGGAGTAGATAACCAATATCTTCTGGGCGAGTACCGATAGTACTTTGGGCCATCTGGTCGGCGACTTCTGGCGATTTTTTCTCATTTAAGGCAGCCTGTCTAGCTTGCTCCTGAATCTCGCGTGCCCAGTCTTCCCAATGCCGTAACCATTGATCAAGCTGCTGGCAAAACTGCTCAAATGTTGCCTGATTGCCCTGACTGCTCTCGTCTCGATTTTTGGCAATGACTTTAGCAGCCTCGGCAAACAGATAGTAGCTAGGCGTAATGCTGGCTCTTTTGGGAAGTTCTTCCGCCAAACGATACAAAATAGGACTCACTTTGTCTTCGTTTTTCTTTAGCTTCATCCCTGTCTCTATCATGGCCCACCAGTCATTCAGAAAATCCCCTTTCATCAGCGCTTCTAGGGTGTTGCCGCCACCGTAGATGACGCGGAAGCAGAGGCCGTCTTTGCCGGGCATGGCTTTGGCGGTTTTTTCGGCATCCCATAGGCTTTCGAGCACGGTGGGCAAGGGCACGGCTTTGTTGGCAATCACAATGCCCAGGCTCATGGTGGCGTCTTTGCCCATGGTGAAAAGGGGGCGTTGGGGAATCCCGTCGAGAGGTTGATTTGGGTGCCAGTAGCCGCCTTGCCCCGTAAATTCATCCTCAGGGTCTGGCATCCCACTCCAGGCGGCGCGGAGCGATCGCAAATAACCCGGCAAGTCTTCTAACGGCAGCACCGCCATCACATCGTCGCCGCCGCTGTAGATCACCCGCCCGCAGTAGCGTTTTTCGGTCAGGTAGGGCACCAGGCGATTGGAGAAATCTAGCAGGGCGCGATTGAGACCAATGTGGGTAGCTGGCCCCATACGTTTTTGAGTTTTCTTTAGGAGACTTGCCAGATGATCACGTTCGGTTGGATGAGTATCTTTATCAAGACTGCTTTTATCAATTGCCCCAGCATTAACATAGCGCCGATAGGCTTTTAGCTCTTCCCCTGAGATGTAGTTGCCCATGCCGTCGCCGTCGCCTAGCACGATCACCCACCAGTCGCCGGGGCTGCCGTCGCCGAAGTTGACCTCGTCGTGGCGATGCGCTTCATCAACCAATCGGCGTAGCGTTGTGACTTCGTTGTCGTTTGTAGCGTGTTTTTCCAGGTTGAGGTCATCGGCTAGCCATTTGCTGGAGAACATGACGCCGTTGTAATTGTGCCCCCGCTTGGCTTGTGATGGGTTAATGCGGTGATCTGTTTTCCAAACATGGGTGGGTCGTCCTCGGGTACGGGCAGCAAACTGAGCTTGGTGTTGAGCATTCTCAAATCCACTGCCGATCTTTTGACGTAAAACTCGCCAATAGGCTTTGAGCTTTGAATTAGGCTGCTGGTAAGACTCGTAAATAAAACGAGCCGCAGCAATGGAGCTGAGGTTAGGAAAGCGGATCAGTTGCTCGTAGTCGATTTCACCACTGCTTTCTTGCAGATTCAAGGCAGTTTGGTCGTCATTGTCGTAGTCCTCGGGTCTCAGCACTGGTAACGTGGTCGGAATTCCCATGGAGTCGGCTACGCCGCCAAATTGCCAGGCCATGCGTTTAGTCAGTTCTAGGGCGTTAAGCATTTCGGAGCCGTTGAACAGGCCTTTGTAGGCGTAGGACATCAGCAGCCAAAACAGCCGCATGGAACTGTCTGGCAGGCCGCCGCCTTCGCGGAAGTCGCGAATAGTGCCATCTTGCAACCGTCGCTCTTGATAGTTCAGCCGAGGGTGCAGGGCGCTAAACTGGCCCGACAGACTAGATCGCGGCCCTGGTGCGGCGGGAATTTGCCAGTGACGAGTGTTTTTTACCGCCATGTGGGCGGTGCGGAGGCGCTGTTGCAGACTACCCCACCAGGTGCCAACGTTGAGTTCTTGTTGGTAGACCGCTTTTTCGGCCTCGCTGGGGAGTGAGGTGGGAGGCCAGGCGATCGCACTTTGTTGATCAGCCCAGTTTTGTTGGGTCTTAGGCCAGGTGGGATCATTCTCAGCTTTGGGCTTGATCAGCAAATCCGCAGCTGGATGCCCCAGGGGAACTGCCGCCCAGTACGGTTCCCATGTGTTGTCAATCTGGGCATCCCATAGGTGTCGCCACTCCCAGCAGTTTTGCTGCTTGAGCAATTCTGCTTCCTGACGGTAGAGGCTATGATTGACCTGCGAGGGCAATGTTTGATCAAACTCACGCCAAAGCTCATCGCGCCTAGCCTGATGCTGCTCTTCGGTTAAAAAAGCGATGACCTGGGTGCGGATGTTGTCGCGAATCTTGTTGCTAATGGTTCGCCATTCTTCAGCTAGCTGCTTGGCCAGTTTCTGCCCTAGCTTCTCTGCTTCTGCCTTCCCCGGCACCAACACCGTGATCATGTTCGGAAACCCTGCTGTGCTGAGGCTGTTAGACTCTCGGTGGTTAAAGCGCTCAACCGGAGTTTTATGGGAACCCGCTGGGGCGATCGCCTTAAAACACTCCTCAAAGCTGGAGAAGGAATCATCTCGCAGCATTAGGGCATCGAAGATTTCCTGATTCCACAGCGACGGCACAATTACGGCATCGGGGCCATACTCTTGGGCGATGTACCAGCAAAGGCGGGCGCTGAGGTAGTGGAGCAGGTAAGACCCGGCCCAAAAATCTAGGAATTTGCGGGAGGCTTTGATGAAGTCTTGGACAGGGGAAAAGCTGAACAGTAGTAGGTATGGGGTTTCTGGCTGGTCGGAGCTAGTACCGAGGGGAAACATGGCCCCGGCCAAAGCTGATACCGTGCTCTGGTGGCTGTGCAGAGGGCAGTCGGGTAAAACGCTATGGGCCGGATGCAGCAGAGCGTTGGGGTAGTCTTTGGCCCATAGCTCTGGGTAAAACCGCCAAAACCACCAAAATACTTTTTTGGGGTCGGCCTCGTGTTGAATCGGGCTGATATCAATAGCCAACTCTGCGGGCCGTTGTCCGGGCCAGGTCTGTTGCTGCCCGCTGATGGGGTGGCAGGCTGTAGTTTCGCTGGTGGAATGCTGGGCGTGGAGGTTGATGCGATCGCTAGAAGCGCCAATATCCTGACAGACCTTACCAGCGCTGTTCCACCAGTTGCTCAGCTCTTCCAAATGAGGCTTTAGGCAATCAAGTTGGGAGCAAAGGTTGTTTTGGTTAGGGAGATCTGAATCTGGTTGAAAGGCTTGTAAAAAGGCATAGAGTTTTCGCTGGTAATCAGTCACAGAAACCGGTTTCCCTGCTAAATATCAATTTGAATAGGGTGGCCTCTAGGGATAGAGACAAGGGTGAGGTTAGAGCTATGGCGTAGAGGGTCTGCCTATGAGTTCACAGTTGCCTTACCTGGATGAGGTTGTTCTACCGTCACAAGCAGACTTCAGATTGGATATTGACGATTCCGGAAAGGTTTGAAGTTTGATCGGGCTGTCGGAGCAATAAGACATCCGTAAGGGGGCCAGTTTTGGGCTAAAGCTACCCCAACCTAGGTGCGATCGCCCCCAGAGCCCCAAAAGCTTCAGGTTTTCTTCGGTAAGTGCCAAAATAACGTTACGTACTGGCGGGGCAAGCACCTGGGGCTGTTTGGGCTGTGGGGGTGTAATGCCTGCGGCATATGGGTCTGAGTTCTATTGCGCAAGCACCTTTGAGCGATGGCTATAACCTTTGACGTTGCAAGATCCACCTTGAATGTATTGCGGGGCAAGGGTTTGAGTGGTTTCGGCGGGGGTCTTATTGAGATTGAAACCCTGGTTGTTGACCCTGCTTGCATCCACCTTGAATTGGGGGTGCTAGGATCTAAGCTGGGTAAGGGTTCTAGCAGCCCGCTCCCAACAACTTCTTCGGAAGTCGAATTAATGGAAACCAAAGCATTAATAGCTTCGTTGTCTTCAAGACGTAGCAAAGCCCAACAACTTCTTCGGAAGTCGAATTAATGGAAACTTATCTAATTGAGTATCTTCTTTTAGTTCTTCTGTACCCAACAACTTCTTCGGAAGTCGAATTAATGGAAACGACGACGCTAAAGCCAATGCAGAGTCAGCGCCACCGTCAGCCCAACAACTTCTTCGGAAGTCGAATTAATGGAAACAGGGCCGCAAAGCAACAAAGCATTTTTAAGTGCGTCCCAACAACTTCTTCGGAAGTCGAATTAATGGAAACCTCCACCAGTGCGAACCTAAACCGATGCGGCTTCCGGTACCCCAACAACTTCTTCGGAAGTCGAATTAATGGAAACCTGACTGATACTCCAAGCGCTTCAGCCATCTCCACATGCCCAACAACTTCTTCGGAAGTCGAATTAATGGAAACCCTCGAAGACGAAAAATCTCAGAAAGGCTACCCCCTGGACCCAACAACTTCTTCGGAAGTCGAATTAATGGAAACCTCTTTGTCGGTTAGCGTTTTTTGGGCGTCTTTCGCTTGCCCAACAACTTCTTCGGAAGTCGAATTAATGGAAACCCGTAGGGCGAGTAAGGCACAATTCCGGCATACTTACCCAACAACTTCTTCGGAAGTCGAATTAATGGAAACCCTACCTGGTGATCGAGATTTTGGTGGATGAGCGCGATCGTCCCAACAACTTCTTCGGAAGTCGAATTAATGGAAACGCAAACCGATAACAGATAAAAATCGGTGTGATGTCGGTTTCCCCAACAACTTCTTCGGAAGTCGAATTAATGGAAACTATCATTGAGGCCGAAGCGAATGCCGTCTTTCGTGCCCAACAACTTCTTCGGAAGTCGAATTAATGGAAACTAGGTTCGAAAGAAAATAACAAATAAGGAATTGAACCCAACAACTTCTTCGGAAGTCGAATTAATGGAAACTAGGCATGGGTGGTTCCTCTAGTCAGTGGGTGAGTGACCCAACAACTTCTTCGGAAGTCGAATTAATGGAAACCCCATCATGGCATTAGAGTTCACGAAGATCTTTACCACCCAACAACTTCTTCGGAAGTCGAATTAATGGAAACTTTCTTTAAACTTTTGCGTTGAATAAGCTAGCCTAGCCCCAACAACTTCTTCGGAAGTCGAATTAATGGAAACAAGTCTGCGATCGCTTGTTTATCCTCTTCACTTTCGTCCCAACAACTTCTTCGGAAGTCGAATTAATGGAAACTCTCATCCCCAAGGACTCTTAACGAACACTGGTTCACCCAACAACTTCTTCGGAAGTCGAATTAATGGAAACATCCGGGGGTGTATGTTCTCAGAGACCTCCCAGTGCCCAACAACTTCTTCGGAAGTCGAATTAATGGAAACAGTTAAAGACAAAGCGCTGTTAGTTCACCATACATTTACCCAACAACTTCTTCGGAAGTCGAATTAATGGAAACGTTTTATCATTTTCACTAGTTACCTTACGCGCAAAGGTCCCAACAACTTCTTCGGAAGTCGAATTAATGGAAACTTACGGGGGTGAAAGGTTGCCAGGTAAACCCATATCCCCAACAACTTCTTCGGAAGTCGAATTAATGGAAACATCGTCGCCAAAGCGGCGACGTGCTTCCTGCCGCCACTCCCCCAACAACTTCTTCGGAAGTCGAATTAATGGAAACTCTGCTATTGTATTAAGCTGTTTGGGTTCAAGACTTTTGAGATCCCCAACAACTTCTTCGGAAGTCGAATTAATGGAAACCTAAATGTGTATTTAACATCTCCTGCCCTAAAGGTTCCAATCCCAACAACTTCTTCGGAAGTCGAATTAATGGAAACTTTGTCTGGTCTTTGGCCATTGTTAACCCTCTAAGTGCCCAACAACTTCTTCGGAAGTCGAATTAATGGAAACTTGACGATGGATTCTTCCTGGGCGGGTGGGACGTACCCAACAACTTCTTCGGAAGTCGAATTAATGGAAACCTGGCCAGAAAAACACCCCGATTGCTGTTGAGGTGCCCACGCCCAACAACTTCTTCGGAAGTCGAATTAATGGAAACGGATCTCGGTGATCCTCGAAGTCATAATTATTGCCATTCCCAACAACTTCTTCGGAAGTCGAATTAATGGAAACCGCATCGGTAAACGGCCAGCCAGGTGCCAGTGGGTAGGGGTCCCAACAACTTCTTCGGAAGTCGAATTAATGGAAACATCAGATAATCTAGACAATCCTCTAAATTGCCTGTTTGCCCAACAACTTCTTCGGAAGTCGAATTAATGGAAACGGACTGTATCCGTAGTGCTGGGCAATCAGGTCTTCGGGGCCCAACAACTTCTTCGGAAGTCGAATTAATGGAAACAAAGAAGACCCACGAGGCTTATCTAGTCCAAGGTCCCAACAACTTCTTCGGAAGTCGAATTAATGGAAACAAACTCACCTGCATTACCTCCAATATCTACACTGCTAACCCAACAACTTCTTCGGAAGTCGAATTAATGGAAACACAGGATGAATAACCAGAGGGCTAGTTGCGCTATTAACCCAACAACTTCTTCGGAAGTCGAATTAATGGAAACTCCTGCCGCTGGCGATAGCGCAGCCGTAGGTCTTCGAGCAACCCAACAACTTCTTCGGAAGTCGAATTAATGGAAACTCCTGCCGCTGGCGATAGCGCAGCCGTAGGTCTTCGAGCAACCCAACAACTTCTTCGGAAGTCGAATTAATGGAAACACCCATCGGAATACGACTCAGCTAAAGAGTGGCCCTACCCCAACAACTTCTTCGGAAGTCGAATTAATGGAAACTCCTGAAGAAAACCAGGGCGAACTACAATCAGGTGGGTAGGACCCAACAACTTCTTCGGAAGTCGAATTAATGGAAACTAATACCAGTCATCGCCATATTTCCACCACCGGGACTTACCCAACAACTTCTTCGGAAGTCGAATTAATGGAAACCCGATGACCTGCTCAACTTCGCGATCGCTGAGGTTATCCCAACAACTTCTTCGGAAGTCGAATTAATGGAAACATCTGACTCACGAAAAACACCTGTTACTCTTTTGCAGTCTGCCCAACAACTTCTTCGGAAGTCGAATTAATGGAAACATTATCTCCATCATTGCTTGTTCTGGGCCTTGCACTGCGGCCCCAACAACTTCTTCGGAAGTCGAATTAATGGAAACTTTGGGCAATGGCCACGTCAGCCAGTGCGCCACCGTTGGCATAGTGCATGGCAATCTTAACCCAACAACTTCTTCGGAAGTCGAATTAATGGAAACTTTGCAGAAAAACAAGAGCATCCCTCTAGACGAGATCCCAACAACTTCTTCGGAAGTCGAATTAATGGAAACATATCGTCAATATGCAAAGCGTAGCCTAAACGAGTAGCTCCCAACAACTTCTTCGGAAGTCGAATTAATGGAAACACAGACCACTCAAGTAGCCAATATTGAGCACTTTTTGCCCAACAACTTCTTCGGAAGTCGAATTAATGGAAACAGGTCATACCCAGGAGCAAGGGGACCCAACGTTGACCCAACCCAACAACTTCTTCGGAAGTCGAATTAATGGAAACTTTGGGCCTAGACCCATTGTCGAGGTATGCCGTTCCAGCCCAACAACTTCTTCAGAAGTCGAATTAATGGAAACAAAATAGGCGTTCGCAAAATTGCCGTGGTCGTCCCATCCCAACAACTTCTTCGAAAGTCGAATTAATGGAAACGCCGGGTGAACTTGCTGCCGGTGAGTGTTTCGTGGCCCAACAACTTCTTCGGAAGTCGAATTAATGGAAACGTGGCCTGCACGAAACGGTCAACGTCAGGGCCAACCCAACAACTTCTTCGGAAGTCGAATTAATGGAAACGCAGCAGATTTTGGATTTGGCGGACATTGCCTGGGAGTCGCTGTCCCCAACAACTTCTTCGGAAGTCGAATTAATGGAAACGGCTCATAAAAGCGGTGGGCTAAATTCTGTCGTAGCCCAACAACTTCTTCGGAAGTCGAACTAATGGAAACCTAATGGTTTACCTAGTGTAGTATCTCCAACATCTTATTTTGCCCAACAACTTCTTCGGAAGTCGAATTAATAGAAACATTGCAACTGGGTTGGGGCGATCGGCGGTCTCAGTTTCCCAACAACTTCTTCGGAAGTCGAACTAATGGAAACGCCCAGTAATAATCAACAGCGTTTTCAGCCTCTTCAGCCCAACAACTTCTTCGGAAGTCGAACTAATGGAAATCTGAGGGCCTGCGAGATTTCTTGCCTGTAGTCAGACCCAACAACTTCTTCGGAAGTCGAACTAATGGAAACCCGCTCAGCCCCTAGTGTTTGAGTCCATTCTGATTCGTGGCCCAACAACTTCTTCGGAAGTCGAACTAATGGAAACGCTTGACGGGTGTACCTACGTCAACCCGACTCAAAAGCCCAACAACTTCTTCGGAAGTCGAACTAATGGAAACTCTCTAAAAGCTTTGGAACCGAAATCAGCTTGAACAACCCAACAACTTCTTCGGAAGTCGAACTAATGGAAACCTGATTAGTGCTTAAAGCACTACATAGAACAGATGAGGCCCCAACAACTTCCTCGGAAGTCGAACTAATGGAAACTAAAATTTTGCCGTCGGCAAAATTTTAGTTTCCTCCAAGCATTAACAGGAAGATGGATCTATTGATGGGTTAAATCTCTACGCCATAGTTCATTCGTATCTCAATAACTTCAACGACATACGCATGTATTGTCATTAAAAAGACCCGTAAAATTCCTCACAAACTATCGCGCCATTGTGGGATTGCTGAACTCATAGACAGGTGCATCGAGACTGATTCGGTTGATTTTTTATCTCCCATAGTCCGATAGGCAAACCCCGCATCATGACACTCCCCCATACCGCCGCACAGGTAGCGATCAACGTCAGCGCCCTGCAAGCGTTGTTTTACTGCCCTCGCCAGTACTATCTGCAAGAAGTTGAGGGTATCCATACCCCTAACGCCGAGGTCTACTCGGGCTTACGACTGCACACCGAGCTAGAGCGCGACGGCGGCGACGAATGGCAACAATACACTCTGGAGAGTGAGGCTTTAGGTCTGCGGGGCCGGGTCGATGCGCTCAAAACCAGAGCGGGGCAGACCATCCCCTACGAGCACAAAAAAGGGCGGTGCTATCGAGACGACGAGCAACAGCCCCAGGCCTGGCCCGGCGATCGCATGCAAGTGCTCGCTTATGCCCTTCTGCTCGAAGCCGAATTGGGCATTGCCATCCCCGAGGGCCGAGTACGCTACCACAGCGACAATGTGCTGGTGCATGTACCCTTTGACGCAGCAGCAAGGCAAGAAGTGCTCGCCGCCATTGCGCAGGCCCAACAGTTGCAGGTGGCCCGCGATCGCCCTCCGATAGCCGACAACGCCAACCTCTGCACCCGCTGCTCCGTTGCTGAAGCCTGTATGCCCGACGCCACTCGCCTGGCTCAGGGCACCACCGACCAACCCCTGCGGCTGTTTCCCCAGGATGATGAACGGCAGATCATCCACGTCACCGAGGCGGGCACCTCGATTGGCAAGAGCGGCGACCAGTTCAAAATCACCAAGCGCGACGGCAAGACCACGCTGCTGCCCTCGCGCCAGGTAGGGCAACTGGTACTGCATAGCTATGTGCAAATTTCGACCCAGGCCATGTATTTCTGCACCGAGCAGGGGGTAGGGCTGCACTTTATTTCAGGGCGGGGGCAATACCAGGGCAGCTTTGATACTCGCCAGGGCAACATTCAGCGGCGGGTGCGGCAGTACCAGGCGCTCACCGACCCAGCCCAGTGTTTGCGGCTGGCCCAGCAACTCGTCACCTGTCGGGGGCAGAGCCAGCGCAAATTTCTCATGCGCAGCCAGCGCCAGGCCGCCAACCCCACGCTCAAGCAGGCGATCGACCAGATGCAGCGCACTCTCAACCAGGTGCCCCAGGCCGAGTCGCTGCCCTCACTGCTGGGGCTAGAGGGCAACCTGGCGGCGCAATACTTTAGTGCCCTGCCCCAATTGGTGGCCGATACCGCCAACCCGGCCTTTCGCTTCTCGGGTCGCACCCGCCGCCCGCCCAAAGACCGCTTTAACGCCATGCTGGGCTTTGGCTATGCCCTGCTGCTCAAGGATGTGATGAACGCCATTCTCACCGTGGGGCTAGAGCCAGCCCTGGGCTTTTACCACCAGCCCCAGCGCCAGGCTCCGCCCCTGGCCCTCGACCTAATGGAAATCTTTCGGGTGCCTTTGGTCGATATGCCGGTAATGGCCGCCATCAACCGCAGCCAGTGGGATGCCGACGCCGATTTTGAGATTACCGGTGAGCAAGTGTGGCTCAATGACAGCGGTCGTCGTAAGCTGATCGGCCTCTACGAACGGCGCAAAGAAGAAACCTGGAAGCACCCTGTAGTGCAATATTCCATGACCTATCGCCGCCTGATCGAGCTAGAGGTACGCCTGCTGGAAAAAGAATGGCTGGGCGAAGGCGGGCTATTTGCCCAACTGGTGCTGCGTTGAGGTGAACCATGGCTGAAGCCAAACACTACTACTTGATTTGCTACGACATTCGTGACCCCAAGCGCTGGCGCAAGGCCTACAAGCTGCTGAAGGGCTATGGTGAGACCCTGCAATACTCGATCATTCGGGTGCGGCTGAATGCCAGAGAGCGGGAGAAACTGCGCTGGCAGCTAGAGCAAATTCTCACTCCCGAAGACAGTCTGTTGATTGTGGGCCTCTGCAACCACTGTCTGGAGCGCATCGAAACCTGCAACCGCCCCGAGGCTTGGCAAACGCCCCAAGACTTACACGCTATTTTCTGAGCTGAAAGATGGACTGCATATATCAGTCTGTTTACCTACCGGGGCGATCGCACCCTGAGCGATGACCATTTTCCTGATTTGAGCATTGCCCCCCAAGCGTCGTTTGAGCAAGCCGGGCTGCTGGGCTAGCTAACCAGTCGTCGCCAACCGTGGGCCACATAGCCCGCATCGGCCACTACTCCAATTAGGTTCACAGGGGTATTGGCCGCCGCATAATAGGTAATCTGCGAAGACAGGTCGTCGATCGCAGCAACCCGGCGCTTGGCAGGCCGAATGTAGATGACCAAAACGGCGCGATCGCCCATGCGCCCCAGCAGCCGGGTGGCATTGTCGATGACGCTTTTTTCTCGGCGATCGTGGGCTTCGTCTTCCGACAGATCAGCTAGCATCTGGACGCTTAGTATCGGAGCATTCACCAGGTCAAGCACTACTACCTGCCCCGACAAATCGACTAAATCGGTTTCATTCCAATAGCTGACCCGCTTAAAGCCTCGGGTTTTGAGAAAGGTGGCTTCTGCTGGAGGCAAGGCATCGCTACCGGGGACGAAATAGTCCACCGTAATATCGCTGATGATGCGCTCCCGACCAATTAGCCGTCTCACGCTATCGATTTCATCTTCAACAGCATCTTTGACCTGGGTGGCAATTTTGCGTTCGACCTCTTGCTGCACAATATCGGCAGCGACTTTTCGGGCATCACCTAGGCTTTTACCAAAAATATAGGTAGCCACTCCTGCCAACGCGCCCAGAGCCACTAGCAAAAATTTCATCAGGTCTAGGAACTGGTTAAAGCTATTGCTCAGATCTTCATTAGACTGACGCAGTAGATCGATGACTTCGGCAGATGTAAGCGGTGGGGGGGCTGGGGTTTGGGCGAGATCAGTAAGGTAGTGAATCCCAGAGAAAAAAGCGACATGCCAAACCATAGGATTGCGTTGCAACGGTGCTCAGCCATTATCCCCTACTGATACCCTGCCTTCCCTCTCACCTTTTCTAACCAAGCCTGTGCGTCAGGCGATAGCGCCCGGGGGGGCGCTCTGATAATTAAGCACCACCCATAGGCCCTGCTCGATCTATCACCGTCTGCAACAGCCGAGCAATCTCTACCAACAGTTCTGCGCTCCCCAGACCACAATGCGATAGTCGTGGTAAGCTCGCTTTTTGATCGCCACTCGATAGGTCGGTAATAGCTGAAGATTCAGGGTTTCGGCCAGCAGGCTGATCAGCAGGTGGTGCACCTCTGGCCACAGGGCAGGGTTTTCTAGATAGGAGTTCATCCCTGGAAACGGCAGCGGCATTCCGGCGGACTCCGCAGCGGCTGCTTTGATTGTACGGTGGGAAAGTGAGGTGATAGGGAAGTGGGGAGTGATAACAGCGGGGCGATCGCGCAAACCCAAGTCAACAAGAAACACAAAAACCTATTTTGAGGCATCTGCTGTGCTTTTAGGGCTTCTCTCGCCGGTAGATGGCAATTTCTCTCTCAAGCTCCGTTTCTTCTCGGGGTCTACCGATCGCCAAAACCCTCATTCTTTCGTCGAACCCAGCGGGAGCATTGATACGCAAGGGTTTCAGGGCTTTTTCATAAGACACTATTGCGAGCAAATCTCATTAATGAGCGGGCGGGGTAGACCCCGACGAAAATGGTGGGTTAAAATGCAGGCGTGGCAAGGGTTCTAGAACCCGACCCTCAAAACTTCCTCGGAAGTTGAACTAATGGAAACCTGGTCCTCTTAACGGTGGGTCAACTTCCTTGGCCAGACCTCAAAACTTCCTCGGAAGTTGAACTAATGGAAACGAAAGACTTAGTGCAAAAGTTTGCACAAGCTCCTCTCAAAACTTCCTCGGAAGTTGAACTAATGGAAACCACCAGCCTCTGCAGAAACACATTCTTCCTGAGCTCCTCAAAACTTCCTCGGAAGTTGAACTAATGGAAACTGCCGGAGCAGGTTTCGGTGCTGGCTCGTCGCTCCTCAAAACTTCCTCGGAAGTTGAACTAATGGAAACATCTCTTCCCACGACCAACCATCAAGGTTGTAGGACCTCAAAACTTCCTCGGAAGTTGAACTAATGGAAACATTCTCTCCCCTCTTGGATTTCCCGGTAATTCTCAAAACTTCCTCGGAAGTTGAACTAATGGAAACTACATGGTATGTCGAAATAATAACCAAAAGAGACAAAACCTCAAAACTTCCTCGGAAGTTGAACTAATGGAAACTCATTATTTGGGCTGCATTCATTCCCAAGATAGAGGCTCAAAACTTCCTCGGAAGTTGAACTAATGGAAACGTCTCAGCCCATTCCATTATTGTTACCATCCAGGCGCTCAAAACTTCCTCGGAAGTTGAACTAATGGAAACCTGATCAAGCACTCCACGGCCTTCACAAGTCAAATTTGCTCAAAACTTCCTCGGAAGTTGAACTAATGGAAACTTCGCTGACCACTTTGGGGCCTTGTGGAGGTACGATTTCTCAAAACTTCCTCGGAAGTTGAACTAATGGAAACACTCTAAGCCACTTGAACTTTCATTCGGTTCTACTTCTCAAAACTTCCTCGGAAGTTGAACTAATGGAAACGGTCATCTTTGACCCAAGCCATACCCAGAGTCCCACTCAAAACTTCCTCGGAAGTTGAACTAATGGAAACCTAAAGGATCTTCTAAACAAACTGTCATGAACGCCTCAAAACTTCCTCGGAAGTTGAACTAATGGAAACTGATTTCCTTGAGTAAAGCGGTGCATTGCGGCCCATCGAGCAAGATCTGGGACTTTAGCAAAATGGAAGTTTGGGCCGCGAATGCACCCTACGGGCTGCTATTTCTTCGGTTTTTTCTGCCTTTTGCCTTTCCTCAAATTCCTCGGGCTTCCAGCACCAGACTCTCCACCGCTGCATCACTGCCATAGCGCTGCATCACGATATCCAGCTGGGGCGACTGTGGCCCCTCTAGTTTGCGGGCCACTTTGATGATGCTGGCCACATTGCGGAGCCATCCCAGGCGCAGCAGCTCTGGCAGCATCTGGTCGATCAGCGTAGACAGCACAGCGGGGTCGAGGCGATGCAGAGCACAGAGCATGTCAATGGCTTCGATCTCGCCATTTTTAAGCTGGGTCATGGGGATGGCCATGAGCAACTGCTGCACCAACTGGTTAAGTGATTCGATATCAAGTCGAGGGTCTTCACTGCGGGCGATCGCCTTTAAAAGCAGGGCCATAGATCGGCCAAGGCCACCCTCTAAGTCGCCCTGGCTAGTCATGCGAGTTAACCAGATCCCCAGAACGGGCAATAGAGTAGCCGGGAGCTGGTTGTGTTGTTGAATCCAGCCTGTGGCTAAGTCGCAGAAGTGACGCACCACCGTAGGATTTGTCTCTGAAGAAAGGATTTGACCTATCTGGATGAGGCTGTCTCCAGATAGGGGGGTGGCTGTATCAGTATTGCCGTTATTTAGAGCTGACACGGCAAGTAGACCATTCGCCCTCACGCCTACAAAGCGCGATCGCAACAGCGGTAATAGGTCAGTAGGGGTGAGGTGGTCACCGCACACTTGGGCTAGCTCGTGGGTAGCGGCTACAGCCGCCTCTTTATGGTGCCCGATGGCTGCTGACAGCAGTTTGGCCCGGGCAGCAGGGTTCTCGCTAGCCTGCTGTTGGTATAGAGAAATTAGAAAGCGCTGATCCTTAAAGGCCAGCTGGCTGAGCGGAGGATGGGCCTGAATGGGCTGGAACCGTAGCAGTTGATTGCCAATCTCTTTCTGAATTGGCTGTGGTAGTGTCTCGGCTTGGCTTAATAGAGCCTGTCGAGCCGTTAATGACTGATCGGCCAATCGATTCAGCAGTGAGTAGATAACGTCAGGGTGAGTGCCCATAGCGGGCAACAGCCATATGGCTAGTTGTTCTTGGGTAGGGGCTGGCAAGTTTGCCACTGTACCAGCGGTGAAGACTTTTTTCAGACGATCCCAGGGCAAGCTCTTGAGGGCCTCTTCAGGTAGCGCTTGTAGCCAGTTAATCAGCATAGAGCCAGCACCATGGCCCATCGCTTCGATCAAGGCTTTAAGATTACGCCCAGAGCGATCGCGCCTGCCAAATAGGTAATCCTGCAAAATAGCCTGACCAATAGGTTCATCCCGAGCGGCCCAACGACCTACAGCTTTGATCTGCACCAGTTCCCATAGGTCGGGGTGATGGCTATGGAGTACTTCATCCCAGCTTTGCCCCAAGGGAAAGCATCCGATCGTGAGGTGGCTCGGTAGACAGTCAGCGACAAAAATAAATAGGGCCAGCTTAACGTCTTCATACCGGGGCACAGGCTTTTCTAGGAGCCGTCTGAGTAGGTCTTGCTGCGCCTCAGGCTGCGTCTGTTGGTGGCTATAAATCACCCCTGTCGCGGTGCCATGGCCCAGGATATGAATATGTTGGCGCAATACCGTCAATAACTCTGGTGCCGGGTGAGCTTGTATGCGCTCCATACAGGGCTGTAAAAATCGCCCCAACAGTTGACCTCGATCATCATATCCAGCGGGAAATTTAGGATGGTCAATGGGGGCACGAGAGGCGATCGCCGTTACGGTGCCGACCAGGTGCACCTGTAGCGATGACCA
The DNA here is from genome assembly GCF_032813545.1 of Nodosilinea sp. E11. Taxonomy (NCBI): domain Bacteria; kingdom Bacillati; phylum Cyanobacteriota; class Cyanophyceae; order Nodosilineales; family Nodosilineaceae; genus Nodosilinea; species Nodosilinea sp. E11. The sequence goes on along the minus strand of NZ_CP136514.1, from coordinate 404,105 downwards.
CCAACGATCAACTAATACCCCTGTCATCTGGGCAAGTTGTCCAGCGGTCAGGTGCTCTGCCTCTTGTAACAGGGCTAAGACCAGATCCCATACCGCCTCAATCAGGTGACGAGGAGCGGCCATCAGCGCTTGCTGCAGCCGTCGCTGATGGTGTTCGCCCAGGTGCAGGGCCGTAGGCAATAGCCGCCGCAGGGCATCGGGGCGATCGCGCGATACAGCAGCGTAGGCCACCGCACCAAAGATGCCCATGGCATTGAGGTCGAGCTGGGTCACCCAGGTTTCAAACTCGGCTTCGTCGGCGATCGCCAAAAATTGCCGCAGCACCGGCAGCCAGTGAGTGCGCTGGGCCTGAGCGTCGGGCTGCTGAAGGTGCTCAAAAAAGCGGTGGCGCTGGGCGGTGGCTGACTGTCGGGTGAGCCAGTAGGCGATCGCATATTCCAGCAAGGTCTGGTGAAAAAAATGCACCTTTCCATTTCCCAAAGGGGTCAGCACCCCTTCGCTGAGCAGATCGTTGTAGGCGGCTAGCACGGCCGGGGTAAAGCTCAGCCCCAAGTCGTCGCGGTAAAACGACTCGCACAGACGGCTTTCCGATAGCTCAAACAGTCGTTGGGCGATCCCCAAGCAAAAGGCTTCTTTCTCCATTGCCAAGGGGGAATAGTGGCTTTGGTCTATGCGGCTATAGGCCACTTTCTCTTGCCAGTAGCGCTGGTACAGCTTGCTTACCGTTAGGTCGGGGGGCACATCCCCCGCTTCGCCAAACAGGTCGCACAACAGGGCCAGCAGCAGCGGGCTTTCCAGAATGTCGCGCAGGGAGCGGTTGTCGGTAGACAGAGCCAACACCTTATCGGCAAATGCCTGACCTAGCTCCGGCTGATCTGGGGCCAGGGTGCGAAAAAAGGCTACCGCCGCCGCCCGAATTTCAGCAGTAGAAAAGTTGGGCACCGAGTAGCGATCCGCCGCCTGACTTAGCCCCGGCAATCGCTCATTTACCGGCTCCAGGTAGTCGTTGTACTCGTGGTCGCGGCAGGTAAATACCACCGTAGTGCCCCCGGCCAACACCTGGCGCATCAACGCCCCAAAGGCCACCACAAAATCGCGATTGATCACCAGATCAAGGGTGTCGATCAGCAGCACGCCTCGGCCTAACGTGTGGTTGAGTTCCTGACACACCTCCACTACCGAGCACGACTCGCCGCACAGGCTCTGTCCCAGGGCATTGGCGATCATCTCCTGCTGGTTTTGAGATAGGCCAGTAGGCACCGGCCCCGCCATGGTGGAAGCCACCAGTCCGTAGGACATAAACCCTAGGTAGCTGGTAGACAGCGACAAACTGCTGCACAGCACCAGCCCTACCCAGGGCGTCTCTGCCGCTAGCAGTTCATCGTAGATGTCGCCCAAAATCGTGCTTTTGCCGTAGCCCGCTGGGCCAATGATGGCGATCAACCGTTCTTTTTGCTCGTGGACGCCCCGTGCGATCGCCCCCAGATACTTTTCCCGCACTACCACCCTGGGAATGCGCTCTAGAATCCTTGGGTTCAGAGCCTCGCGGGCAGCAGTGGCTTGGGTTTGGGTAGCTCTGAGGAGGTGGGGTGGTGAAGATGGGGGGGTGGGGGGTATTGGATTAAGACTCTCCCCATTTTCAACAACTTCCCCCCACTCCAGCCCCAGCGCTGTACAGATTTCTTGAAAGATAAAGCGGTCAACGGGTTTGCCGTTGAAGAACTTGTTCACCGTTGACCACGAGGCAAGGGCTAACTCGTTGGCGATCGCTTTTTGGGTCAGGTTTCTCACCAGCAGCGCCTGCCGGGCCTGCTGCTGCCCTGCTTCAGATAGCTGTAGCGATCGCCCCGGCATAACGGTGAAAAAGCTTGTTTCTCCCCAATATTAGCCGCCTCTATCGTTTCGCCCTACGACCTCCGCACTCTTCCTTTCAAAAACTCATATCCAAGTCATATTCCCAACTCAGATAACCCATATCTGTACTCAGATCTCCGCTTGCGAAGGTAGATTCATGGGCCGCAAAGCCCAGCTACCGCAAGGGAGACAAGCCCATGAATATCCAGACTGAACAGCTTGCCGCCGCCTGGTATCTCGTCCAGCGGGGCAGCAAAGCCGCCGGGGTAGACGGCATCACCCCCGATCTCTTTGCCGGGGTCGCCCAAGAGCAGTTGCGCCACTTGCAACTCCAGCTCAAGCGCGAATGCTACCTAGCCAGCCCCGCCCGTGGGTTTTGGCTACCCAAAAAGAGCGGCGGTCGCCGCCTGATTGGCATTCCCACCGTCCAAGACCGCATTGTGCAGCGGTTTTTACTGCAAACCATCTACCCCTACCTCGAAGAAACCTTTAGCGACAGTTGCTTTGCTTACCGACCCGGCCTCTCGATCTACCAGGCTGTGGATCGGGTGATGGCTTTTTACCAGCACCAGCCCACTTGGGTAGTCAAGGCTGACATTCAGCAGTTCTTCGACCATCTCTCCTGGCCCATCTTGCTAGAGCAGCTAGAGCAGTTGGGCCTGAGTGCCACCACCATGGGCCTGCTAGAGCAGCAGCTCAAATCGGGCATCGTCGTCCACGGGCAGCGGCAGTTTCTCAATAAAGGAGTACTCCAGGGCAGCAGCCTATCCGGGGCGCTGGCCAACCTCTACCTCAGCGGCTTTGACCGCACCTGTGTGGAGTACGGCATTCCTCTGGTGCGCTACGGCGACGACTGCGTGGTGGTCAGCCAAAGCTGGGTGCAGGCCCACCGCGCCCTCAATCTGATGGGCGACCTGCTCACCGACCTGGCCCTGTCGCTGCACCCTGACAAGACCCGCATTATTCCACCCACCGAGGAATTTACCTTTTTGGGCCACCTATTTGCCAATGGCGAAGCCCAAGCTCCGCCCCGTGCCCTGTCGCCTGCGGCGGCCAAGCCCCGCCAGCCGCCCCGTGGCCCCGTCGGCCCGCCCAAGGCGTGCAGCATCGTCAAAACTCGGCGGCAGCGCCGTCCATCAGACCTCGATACCTATTGGAGCGAACCCATGACCACTCTCTACGTCACCGACCAGGGCGCTTACGTGCGCGTCAAGTACAAGCAGTTTCAGGTGTTTCACGAGCAAGCGCTGAAGATCAGCGTGCCGGTGAACCAGGTAAGCCATGTGGTGCTGTTTGGCTGCTGCAACCTCTCCCATGGGGCGGTCAGCCTGGCGCTTCAGCGCCGCATTCCGGTGCTGTACCTGGCCAGCAATGGCCGCTATTTTGGCAGGCTCGACACCGAGGGCCACGCCCAGATCGACTACCTCACCCAGCAGGTGCTCCACGCCCAAGACTCGGTCTTTACCCACCGCCAGGCCCAGGCCATCATTCTGGCCAAACTGCACAACAGCCGGGTGGTGCTGCAACGGATGCAGCGCAAACGCCCTACCGATCTGGCGGCGGAGGCCATTCGGGCACTACCAGAGCTGATGCAGCAGGTGGCCCAGGCCGACAGCATTGAGACCATGCTGGGCTACGAGGGCCAGGGGGCCAACCTCTACTTTCGAGCCTATGCCTCGCTGCTCAAGGGCAAGTTCGAGTTTGAGAAGCGCACCCGTCGCCCACCTACCGACCCAGTGAATAGCCTGCTGAGCCTAGGCTATACGCTACTGTCGCAGAATCTGCACTCAATGGTAGAGACGGTAGGGCTGCACACTCACTTTGGCAATCTCCACAAACCGCAGAAAAACCGTCCGTCGCTGGTGTGCGACCTGGTGGAAGAGTTTCGGGCTCCGGTGATTGATTCACTGGTGGCGTACCTGATTAACACCAACCTCTTTACCGAGGAAGACTTTACGCCCCCCGATGTTCGGGGCGGGGTATACCTCCAGCCCGATGCTCTGAAGAAGTTTTTGCAGCGGTGGGAGGAGTATCTCAATAAGAAAATCGTGCATCCCCACACGGGTATTAAGGTCAGCTATCGCCGTTGCTTTGAGCTGCAAGTTTGGGAATACGTCGCCTGCCTCCTGGGCGAGCAGGAGGTCTATCGCCCGATGAAGTGGGAGAAGTAGCCATGTTCTACCTAATCGCCTACGACATCGTCAAAGACAATCGCCGCAACAAAGCCGCCCACCTGCTAGAGGGCTACGGCATGCGGGTGCAGAAGTCGGTTTTTGAATGTGTACTCACCGACAAGCAGCTCGAAATGCTGCAAAAGAAGCTAGCCCACTACATCAACGCTGACGAAGACCAGGTGCGCTTTTACCCCATGTCGGCCCACACCCGCCGAAAAGTTCTCATTCTTGGCAATCAACCCGCCCGCCAAGTAGACGACACCGCCTTCATTGTTTGACAGGAGAAATAATCATGCAACGTCCTACGCATCATTTGCAAACGCTACAGGTCTACCAAATGGCTTTTCAAGGTTCGGTGGCAGTCGCCCGTTGGGCGCAGCCTCTCTTAGAAGCGTCAGAGGTTTACTTGATCCAACAATTCTTAGCCACATCGCAGGCCGTTCGAGCCCATCTTGCTGCTGCCTTGGGCCAACGACGACATCACGAGGGGTTTATCGCGGCCCTCAGCACCGCTCAATTGCAATCCGCCGAAATGCAGACCTGGATCGAAGCGGCGATCGCAGCAGGCTATCTCGCCCCAGATGCTGGACAAGACCTATATGACCACTATCGCAGTCTCTACACTGCCCTTGATCATCTGATGGCAACAGCTTCTACGGCGACGATTTCCCTGGAGAAAAACGCTGAAACGGCCCTGCCAGCGATCGCGTAACCTCATCCCCTCCCCATCTCCCCACCTCTTCACCAAAGGAGTCCTCACGATGACCCCCGACTTCATCGCCTCCCACAGGGAACTGCTGGTCTACCAAAAAGCCTTTGAATCGGCCATGAAAATCTTTGAGCTGTCCCAGACCTTTCCTGAGGCTGAGCGGCATCTGCTAACAGAGCAAATGTTGCGATCGTCTCGCTCGGTGTGCGCCAACCTGGCCGAGGCATGGCAAAAGCGGCGCTACAAAAAGGCGTTTGTCGCCAAGCTCAACGAGGTTGAGGCCGAAGCCGCCGAGACCCAAACCTGGCTGGAGTTTGCCATCTTGTGTGACTATCTGGATGCCGAAACCGGGCAAGAGTTATTCCATGCCTACAGCCTGGTACTGGCGGCTACGGGCAAGCTGATCGAGCAGGCCGATGGCTGGGCGGTGTCGTCATGAGCCATCGCAGTCGCAGACACAAAAAGCGCTTTGCCTGTAGCCACCGAGGCTATGGCCGGTATTGCCACCGTTGTACTGAACAAGTTGCCCGAAAGCAAAAACGGTTTAGCCAGCGGCGGCAGCAGCGAGAACAATGGCAAGCCCTATTTGCAGGGGATGCCATCGAGTTGAGTCATTTGCCTGTGGCCATTGTGAAAAAAGCCAGGACTATAATGTCTGCTCTCCAGCAAGGAACTAACTACTGGCAGTTATCGGGCAAACGGCTAGAGATGATGCGCGATGTTATCAGGATTCCGGTTACCCGACGCTACCGATTACTGTGCCAAGACGATGGCGATCAAATTGTGCCGATCAAGGTGATCTCCCATGAGGACTATAATCCGTTAACCAGAGGCCCTAAACGGCTTCTGAGCAGACTGTTTTCAAGGAAGCCTTAGCTAAAGGAAAACACAAAACCCCATTTTGGAGCGTCAACCGTGATTTTAGGGATTTTCTCGCTGTCAGAACAGAAAAACTCTTCCATGCTCCATTTCTTCTCAGAGTCTGTGGATCGCCAAAACCCTCATTCTCTCGTCAAACCCAGCGGAGCCCTTGATGCACAAGGGTTTCAGAGGTTTTTCATGGGGTGTTATTGCGAGAGAATCTCATTAACAGGTAGGTGGGGTAGACCCCGACGAAAAGGGTGGGGTAGAATGCAGGCGTGGCAAGGGTTCTAGAACCCAACCCTCAAAACTTCCTCGGAAGTTGAACTAATGGAAACATTCCCCAGAATCGGGACACGGGTAGAGGTCACGGTAGCCTCAAAACTTCCTCGGAAGTTGAACTAATGGAAACCCGTCAACGATAGCTTTAAATTCGGCTTCGGAAACAGCTCAAAACTTCCTCGGAAGTTGAACTAATGGAAACTTTGTAAAAAAACCTCTCAACCCCAATTTTATCCTCAAAACTTCCTCGGAAGTTGAACTAATGGAAACGCTGGCGCGTCGGGTAAGCTCCCGACGAGGGTACCTGCTCAAAACTTCCTCGGAAGTTGAACTAATGGAAACAACATGGCTGATGAACAACAAAAGTCCGGTCATCTCAAAACTTCCTCGGAAGTTGAACTAATGGAAACAAGGGTGGTGGTCAACAAGGCAACCCCACACCCAACTCAAAACTTCCTCGGAAGTTGAACTAATGGAAACGCACGAAAGCAACATGTAGTCACTTTCTACCCAAAGCCTCAAAACTTCCTCGGAAGTTGAACTAATGGAAACACCGTCAGGAAGAGGATCAACTTCGTCTTTGCCAACCCCTCAAAACTTCCTCGGAAGTTGAACTAATGGAAACTTTGACAGGTATCCGTTCCTTCGGAGGATTCGATATCCTCAAAACTTCCCCGGAAGTTGAACTAATGGAAACATGCTCAGAGTATAGTTCTCTAAGAGCAGCATAAATCTCAAAACTTCCTCGGAAGTTGAACTAATGGAAACCGTAAACCACGCTGTCATGCGTGTGAAATTGGCCGGTCCTCAAAACTTCCTCGGAAGTTGAACTAATGGAAACATTCCGCCAAAAGTAGCGTCGAAGACTGTTACTGCTCAAAACTTCCTCGGAAGTTGAACTAATGGAAACAATTCCTCAATCGCCTCGTCATGCTCTTCCTCGGCTCAAAACTTCCTCGGAAGTTGAACTAATGGAAACTTCTGAGCAGTAGATGTACACCCACTGCGTTTTCACTCAAAACTTCCTCGGAAGTTGAACTAATGGAAACATCGATTCATAGGCGTTGTCCTATTTAGCATTTAGCCTCAAAACTTCCTCGGAAGTTGAACTAATGGAAACGCCCGGTTGTCCTGGCCCTCGCGTCGGAGGGTCGGCTCAAAACTTCCTCGGAAGTTGAACTAATGGAAACTCGTCAACGCCTGCAAGCGGACAGATTGGAACAAGTCTCAAAACTTCCTCGGAAGTTGAACTAATGGAAACTAGCAAGCTCAGCGGAAACGGAAAATAGTCCGCAGCTCAAAACTTCCTCGGAAGTTGAACTAATGGAAACGGGAATCAGTGTAGCAGGCCGCACCGTTGCTGGTGTGCTCAAAACTTCCTCGGAAGTTGAACTAATGGAAACTCTACTTGATTTTCATCAAGCTTTGGCAAGAGTGTCTCAAAACTTCCTCGGAAGTTGAACTAATGGAAACTTGATACCTTGTTTTTTGGCCCTCTCCAAAGCATGACTCCTCAAAACTTCCTCGGAAGTTGAACTAATGGAAACCCTTGCACACGGGGGAGTTTCCTCCGTCCCCAACTCCTCAAAACTTCCTCGGAAGTTGAACTAATGGAAACTTCAAGCTCTTGTGCTTGAGACCGCGGAATAAATGCTCAAAGCTTCCTCGGAAGTTGAACTAATGGAAACCGTTTGGACAATCGACTTGCCTGTCGTGAACTGTGCTCAAAACTTCCTCGGAAGTTGAACTAATGGAAACGTCATCATCCCGATGAGTAAGACCTCAGGAGGAGTGATTCTCAAAACTTCCTCGGAAGTTGAACTAATGGAAACGGCGATTTTGCCCATGGGCAAAATCGCCGTTTCGCTCTTGACTCGTAACAAGTTGGGTAGAAATTTTTGCTCGACACATCGTTAATACAGCCAAGTTAGGGCGGTTCAATCAACCTCTTCAGTTACTGACGGCAAAGGTTATTAAGCAGACTAAATCTGAGCCTGCCAAGGCTTACTCTGCCTCAGATTCTGCTGATTTAAGACAGAAACCGCATTCCTAAAGTCTTCTAAAACAGGCTCAGATGCTCGACTAAATTCTATTGCTGATCCTTTTGCCCTCAAGACAGTTCTCCCTTCTTGAGTAGCTAGCAAAACCCCCTCCTCGGTCAAGATGACTGAGTTTCTTCGGCCCTCAACTTTAAACCCGCCAAGCTCACTAGGCTGACCAGCACGAGAAAGGATAAAAGAAGCAAGATTTAGTAATTCAACTGATTTAGAAGAATGCTGCCTGTCAGCAGCCTGTTTCTCTGCATTAGATTGCAAACTAGGTTCAATCTTTGCATCAACCAGAAGTAATTTTGGGTCGCTGGCTTGCGATCGATTAAAGACAGTTTTATTTTCCTCATATGCGAAAATAGTTCGTCCATCCTTCAAAATACCAAGTTTTCCTTCTTTATTAAGATTGACGGCATATTGATCACCAACAAAGACAAGCATCAAATCATCAGTTCCAACTTGCCCTCTCTCATGCAAAACCCGACTGGCCGCACATAACAAGTCATGATTTAGATCGACGGGCTCATTAACAATTTGATTAGGCTTCACGGTTAGTCGACTTCGATCTACCGGCAGCTCCATGGCTAGCGGAGCCTTTTGCTCAAACATCGTCGGAGAAACTTTTCGTAATCGTACCCAGGGGAACTCAGTCCCTTGATACTCACAGGAGGGGCGGGCCAGTTCCAATGACGCTCCATCCATAATTCTATGAATGTGATCTTCATCAGCCCCGTGGGCCAATCCCCCTTGGATCGTCAACGCTTCAGCACTCTGCCCGCTCAAGGGGATACTATTCTCTCTGGCCCAGTTCTCCCAACCGAATGCCTCTCGGGCTAGCGACACGATCGCATAGGAGCGATCGCTATGCCCACCCCCACCGCCTGCTAGAACGTCTCTGGCGCGGTCTGAGATCAGATCTGACAGGTCTACAGTTGAACTCCCTGGCAGCGTCTTTATGCGTCGAGGCCGAGCCTTGACAGGAATAGCCTTGCCAATAGGGACACTATGCTCAGAGCTTTTTGTTGCCTGAGTCCCTGATTTGAATATTCCAATCGCTGAGAGGTCTGGGATGGTCAATGGGGCCGCCACAAGATGCCTAGCCCGGTAAGGATTACCGGTGGGGCCAATGGTGGGAGCCAGTACACAAACCCTGCCGACGCCAAGCACCTCACCCACATGCAGGCCACCGGGCTCTAGGGCAAAGTTAGTAAAGTCTTTGGGGTGCTCCAGTTGCACGATAAAATGCCACCCGCCTCGATGGGTCTGCTCAGCGTAGGTCTGCTTGAGTTGAGGATGGCTCTCAGCCCACGTTAGAACAGCGGCATCACAGGCCTCCCGGGAGCCGAAGTTTTTCACATCGAAGTCGATGAACACGGTGCGCTCATTGCCCAGCGTGGCAATTCCATTCTGGGGATTGGAAAACCAGGCATCCAGCTCACTCGGGTCAGGCATTCTGGACTGAAAGTCCCGATGATTGACACTGTGCGGATGGCCATCAGCATCCAGGTAGCTAGGATTCTTGCCGGTAAATCTAGAGACCGGGCAGAGCTTCCCATCAACTTCAACCAAGGGGATATGGCAGTAAATCCCCCTGTCTGGGCGGTCAGGATTTACCTTGGGGTACTGGTAAGCATCCTGCTCTGGCGCAATGGGGAGCGGCGGTAGGTTATTTTTCAACAACCACTTCGCGACATCCTGCACGGATGGCTGCTTTGGCCGTGGCGATAGTGCGTTCATTAGTGAAATGTGAGCAATGGGGGAGGGCTTGACTCAGGGGCAGTCCATCAACATCAAGGGCTTGGCCATCTGACTAAATTTGTAGGGGTACTACCGATCATAGACAGCTGGGATAGCGGCTGGGTGAGAGGTAGTTTGTACCGCTAGGGCCTGCCGCACCCGAGACACTTGGGCACTAAACTTGTGGGCATCTTCGGCACTCAGCCCCTGACTGTGCAAAACTCGGCTGCCCTTAGCGTTAAAAATCTCGCCTCGTTCTCTCGCCAAAACAGCGATCTCATCGCCCTGGCTGAGAAGGGTATAGGTCTTACCAGCAAAGACTTTGGAGCCATCGGGCTGATCTTGCCCTAACTGAGCTAACAGGTATTTAGACTGGGCCAAAACGTTAGTGGCCTGCTGGAGATGAGCCTTTTGGTCATGCTGACGCGTGATTCTGTCTACGTCGCCGTACTCCCCTTCATGCCCCGATTTGATCGCCTGGCCGATCTGCTCAATGCGACCCAGGTGCGACGGCGATCGCCCCAAGGCCCGCGCCTGGGAGTACCATTCACGCAAATCTTTAAGCACAGCTTGGCTCTGTACCGGCTCTGCTAGGACAGCCGGTGACGCCTCAGACGGAGTATCGACGGAGGATTGCTCAACGATAGGAATTGTAGAGGGGGGATCTATTCCACCGGGAACGGCGCTCGCCTGGCCATCCTCCTGCCGCTCGAATGGCGTAGCACTTTGAATCATGGGGTTGACCGCTGCATCTAGCGAGGTATAGAACTCGGCCATTAGCTGACCAACAGCACCCTCGATGGTTACAGGGTCACCATGCTCATCACCTAAGGCTTTCGTGGCGATGGTAGTGGCCGCCCGCTCCATCCATTGAGCCCCAACCTGTATACCACTCTCACGCACCACGGCCTTGGCATTTTGCATAGATGCGTTGACCATAGCCAGTTCATCCTGAGAAAGCTGTAGTGCCCAAATCCGCTCCCCAGCCTCAAAGGTGAGTACAGCGCCACCATGCTCTAGCGCCTCAAGTCCAGGAGACCCCGTTGGCACCTCTACCTCTGGGAGTGGGGTAAAAGCAGCATCGTGAAACCGCTCTAGATCGGCCTCGTAGACGCGCACGGCCCCATGCGCCTCAAAGCCCAGCTGCGGGTGCAACTCAGCCACAACCACAGTAATGCCCTCCTGGGTGAGGGTTGGAATAATCTGCTCTTGCAGCTCAGCGGTATTGACGCTTAAACCCTCGCAGTCGGGGTCAAGTCCCCACTGCATAGGTTGAGTGGGTCGCCCTACGCCATAGGCCGCGATCTGCGCATCCTCGGCATAAGTCTCGTAGGCCTGATCGACTCGGACAAAAGCAACAGCCTCTGGGTAGTCGGCCTTGAGTTCAGCAAAGCGCTTCAGGTGGGGATGGTGTGGCCCAGGGCCAAGCTCGGGAAGCAATACCTCATCTGCATCAGTGGTCGGGTCAGGCTGTGGCGACGGGCTGCTGACAGGCGCATCCTGAGAGGATTGAGGGTATAAGGGTTGCACCACCAGCCCCAGATCGTCATAAATATCTTGGGCGGGCCGCATGTCTGTGGCTCCTACGGCCCCTGCCAGGGGCGTCTCCGGGGTAACCTGCGGGTCGTGGGCAGATGCAAGGTGAGGCTCTGAAGGGGCATCCTCAGCCAGGAAATCAGGTGGAGAAATCGAGACCCCGGCCATTGCCTCTCTCACCGCATCTTGCTGATAGGCATAGGGGTTGTCGTGACCCTCCAACCATAGGAATCCCCGTTCACCATCTTGATAGAGAATTTCAGGCGAGTCGGAAGCCAGTGCCTCAAATTCAGCGCGATCAAACGCATGGAACAGATCGGGGCGCTGTTGGAATAGCGCCTCTATAGGGCTCATAGGCTCCAGAGATGGCCCATCAGCATTTGCGATCGCCTCTTGGCCCAGCTGCGTCAGATAAGCCTCGGAGATCGCCTCACCAAAGCCCTGCTCCAGCAAGTTCTGAGCAAATATCATGCCAAAGGCGCGATCGGGGGCACGCAGTTCGCCGCCATTAAACCCTTGCACCGCCGTCTCAACAAACTGAAGATGTCCATCTGGCTGAATGCCCATCTTCATCTCAGTATCGACCCACATATCGCCGTTGCCGGTGGCGTAGTGGGTCAGGTACAAATCACTGCCGCCCACCCCATTGGGGTGCGACTCAACCACCAAATCCATGTAGGGTTCATTGGGCACCCTGAGATGAAAATCGTCGTCCCCATCGACCATGACCGCATGCTGAAGCCCGCCCTGCTGGAGCAGGCGGGCAACGTTTTGGGCGATCGGGGACGTCTGCTGCGACGGTGCTAGCACCTGGGGGCCACCCTCGCGGGACATCTCGCGCAGCCGCTGTCGGCCCACCTGCCGCACAGCCTCATCTTGCTGTTCCTGGGCCTGGACGGCGATCGCCTCATCAAAGGCCTCTGCAACAACCTGGCGCACAGCCCCGGCAATACGTTCCTCCAGCTCAGGGCTGTCGGCGGCGAACTGCCCTAAGAAGGCAGAGTCCTCGTTGTCCATGGCGGACTTAGCCATCTCTAGGCCCAGGCCAGACTCCAGGTGATCGCTCAGACAACGGTAGGTGCGTCCTATCGCCTCAATTGCCGCATCTTGGGATATCTCGCCACCCAGAGCCTCGACGGCCCGCTGCATCAAGACATCGGGGGTCGCACCGCTAGACGAGTCACTGAGATACTCATGGAAAGCGATCGCCTCTGGGTGCAGGGGCTGCCCGTCAGTCTGTAGCACCCCGCCTTTAACCAGGGTGTCAAAGGTCAACGCGGGTGGGGGTGGCTCGTAGAGGTTGAATTCGGCCTTGAGGTCGGCCAGATTGCTGCCGGAGTACAGGCGATCGGAGACAGCGTTCATCACCTCCCAGCGGCTGGGGGACGAGTCCTCGGCAGGGTCAGGGATCAGCCCAGGGTTGCGCTCCAGTTCGGCGCGCAAAACGGGGTGAATAGCCCGGCTGCGGTCGCTGCTGGTGACCTCGTTACCCGCTGGGAGCCAGGTGGTTGCCGGTTCCCAGCCTGCCGTTTCTCCCCCCACGGCGGCGGTCGCCTCTTCCAGGTGCGATGTAGCCTTGATGCCGCGCCGGGTGACGAGGTAGGCCAGTACATCGTCCTGGGCCTTGGCATCGCCAATTTTGATCTGCATCATCTTCTCGTCGGTGGTGCGGCCTGGCTTGTCGACTTCCACCCGTCGAGTCCCAGAGACAAACTCCCCCTGCGCCAGGTCGAGCAGCTCTCGGTCTTGGTAAAACTTCTTGCCCGCGCTGCTGGTGGGCACCGTCAACACCAGCTCGTTGCGCAGGTTAAACTCAGCGTCTAGAACGCCATCGCGATCGGTGAAGCTGGCCGCCCTCGATGTTGCCGAGAGGAATGCCATCAACTGATCGGGCTGCTGAATCGAGATTGGGCGATTATCAATTTCTCCGGCGTCGATCCCCTTGGCCAACAGGTAGGCCGGGTGGTACTCCCCCTCGTTATCCTGCATCAAGGCAAATCGACCGACGAGGTCAGACTTGAGCACCTGACCCACCACCATCATGCGATGCTCGCGGGAGGCCATCTGCTTTTCGTCAAAGACGCTGTAGGTCGGCACCTCGGTGTACTGCTGCAACACTTGTCCCGGCTGATTCTTGAATACAAAGGAATTTTCCTGGGGTTTGAGCGAGACATCGCGGCCGAGTTCGCTAAATTTGACCGACAATTCTCCCGCCTCGTCCGCCAGGGCAATCCTGAATCGCCATGACCCAGGGTTGATTGGGTTGGAGGCATTTTGCTGGCGGGTAACTCCGACGATGACCCCTGGCAGCGCTCGGCTGGTATCGAGGGAGGCCAACTGCACCGGAGCACCAATGGGAAACTCCCGCAGCTTCCCCAGCACACCGTTCTGCTGGGCCGTCAAAATCATGGCGCTCTGAGCTTTATCCTTCTCGGCATCAGCGACCTTCTTATCAGCCTTCTTGACCCGCTGCTCCTGCTTAGTTAGCTTCCCTTCAACTTTTTTGAGGGCGTTACGCGTATCAACCCGACGCTGCTCATACTGGCCTTCCAGCTCAGCTTCCCGCTCCGGGGTCGCCTCTCCCACCTGGCTCAGCGCCTCCCTGGCGGTGGTGTACTCCGGGGCAACTTGTTCTAGGGCTGTGGTCAACTGATCGCGCTCACCCCTCAGCCCCTCGCGTCGGGTATTGGCCTCCTCAAGCTGCTGTTGAGCCCGATTCAGTGCTTCTGTGAAATGCTCAGCTCTACCCTCCCGGAAGGCGTCGCCCTCTGCGGTCACCCGCACCACCATCTCCTGGGCGTGAGCCTGTCCGGCCTGGCGAATCGCGCCATCAACCGTTAGATCAATCCCCTCCATGTCGTCGGGTTTAGCTAGATCCAGGGCATCACAAACTGACTGCACCACCTGCAACGTAGTTTGGGGTTTGCCCCCGGTCTTGGCCTCCACCTCCAGGGCGTAGACGGGCTGCCGGAACGGGTTGCCCCCATCGCCGTTGTGGAGCATCTTCCGGCGCAGAGGCCTGGCATCTAGATCCATCTTTTGGGCATCGAGATCCCATGCCCCCATGGCCGTCAGCCGATCCTTAAGCCCGTTGTACTCGGAGATCAACAGGTCGTAAACCTCACCCTGAAGGGCCAGGGATGGATGGGGAGCCGCTGGAGTCGGCGGCTGATCGCTCGACAGAATAGCCACCCGCCCGGTTAGCTTGCGCACATCGCCATAGCTGACATCTCCATCTTTGTCGGGGGGGCTACAGGGGTAGTCCAGGGTTTGGTTGACCTCGGGCATCGCCGCCATGGCGTTGGCCGCCGCCTGATCGCCGTACTTGTTTAAAAAGTCAGGCACATCGGCCCCAGAGAACTGGCTTTCGCCCGTGCCTGCGGTGTTGGACTTGAGCCCCCGCATTTTGTTCATCAAAACGGCCATCGCCCTGGCCTCGGTGGGTAAGCCTTCCCCGTAGACGAGCTTGAACATGGGCAGGCCAAACTCACCAGCCTTCTGCCCCCACTGGGGGTTCCCCTCAGGGTCGGTGCCGGGGGCGGGGTGTACCTCCGGGTCGAGCTGCCCGCTGCGGTGAGTGCGCCCGATTGACTGCTCACACTGGTTGACATCGGGGTGAGCCTGAAGAATCAGCATCGAGCGGCGTCTGAGGTCTGTGGCCCCATTAATCGCAGCATGGAGTGAGTAGCCGGTAGTCAGGTTGGTGATCACCGCATCGACGGTGCCGTTCTGGAACCCGGCGATCGTCGCCACCTTCGCAGCGGTACCCGACTTGCGGGTTTGGTAGGTCGCTACCCATTCCCCGTCTTCGGTTGGTTGGTACTCCAGTCGCTGGCTCCGTCCGGTCATCTCCACCGCGTTGTAGCCCGCCTGTCGAATGCGGGCCTCCATGTAGGCAATCGGGTCGGCGGGTAGCCCCGTCCAGTCGCTGGACTCAATCGCCGTCAGCACCTGGTTATACATCTCTACTCCCCGTTCGCCCAATTCGTCGTCGCTCAGGTAGTGGGGCAGAATGACTTTCCCGCCTCCCTCATCCTCGTGGGCACCGACAATCCGAATCGTTCGAGCCGCGTCTAGGTATCGCTTGAAGTATTCCCCCGCCGTAATGTCGAAGGCATCACCGGGCTTGAGGATAGACCGCTGGTCATCAGGAAAGAGGGCATTATGGGTCTCGATGCTCCCATTGGTCAGATTCACCAGGTCTTTGAGCACCGACTCCCCGGTGCGCTGAAGCATAATCACCGGCTTGCGCCCGGACTCTAGCTCTGCGATCGCCAGATCTGCGGTAGATTCGGCCTTGAGCCCGATCGCGCAGATCGCTCCCAGGTTATGCACCACCGAGGTAAAGGTCGTTGACTCAACTCCGGCATAGCCCACATGGGTGTCATGGCGGAACAGCGCTTCGCCGGTCTCGGCCATGCGGGTGTCGAGTTCTTCGAGTAGCCCTTGTTTGTACTCATCAAAGCGATTGATGGCGGCCATCAGCTGAATGTTGGCTTCGGCGCGATCGAGGTTGACAGCCACCGGGGCTGGGCTGAAGTCAACGCCGGAGTAGTCTTTCTGGAAGCGAATGCACCCACCGGACTCTGACCAGAGCCCAAAGGCCATTTGCTGCATGGCGGCACCGCCCGCCTGGAGGTGTCCGGCAAAGGTCTTTTGGTCTTCGGCAGCATCTTTGAAGTCAGTGGTGTGGTAGAACAGCCGGGCAGCCACCACCGGCTCTTTGATCGCCGTTGCAGAGCTAGCGACAAACCCACCTACCTTCTGGGTGAGATCTTGAAAAAACTCGGTCACCGGGGCGATAAACTTACCGGCGGCTATCTTCTTGGCTCTGGCCGCTTCCTCGTAGCCACTAATTTCAAACTCTCCAGCGGGGCCACCGGCTTTGTGGGACTCGTCGGCAATCAGAAACAGGTTGGGGGCCAGCGCTTCAAACAGTGCCCGCCGATCTTTGCTGGCCAAACCCTGGAGTTGGGCATAGGTACTCATCAGTAAGTTGTGGTCGCCAATGGTGCCCAGTTCGGCAAACTGGCGGACATTAACCCCATTGTTTTTAGGGGTTTCAATCCGTCCAATCACTTCGCCCTGGCTATTTTCGACATCCACACCCAGGCCATTGTTGGTAATGAAAGGGCGGAACTGGTTACCGGTGTCTGGCCCATCGCGGTAGACCAGGTCTTTGTAGAGGGCGGGGTCAGCGGTCACTACCGCAGGCGTTAATCCCTGGTTCTGAGCGTAGCGACAGAGGCCCGCCACAATCCGGGTTTTACCAATGCCCGTATCGTGCCCGACGACCGTCGCCTGCTGCTTGTACTCATGGTTGTAGATGGCCATGGCCAGGGTGTCGATCTGCTCTGCCGCGTAGTGGCTATAGAGGGAGTCAAGGTCGGGTTCTTGCAGTCGATCTTGAACGTAGGCATCGACCCCCAGCCCCGTGGTGGCTTCGATGCGGTCCAACACGTTGCCGTAGGCGGTGATGGCCGAAGCGGGGGCCAAGACTCCCAGGGAGTAGCCCTGCGATCGCGGCCTGTAGGGCAGGGTGACGGCATCATCCTGGGGTTGCTGGAGGATATCTTCCTCGGTATTCGCTTGAGCTACCATCAGGAGTCCTCCGTTAGTCGATATTGCAGGTTGTTCAGCCAGTCGATCAGGTTCCAGCGGTCGGTGAGCATCTCCAGGGTGTCGGTCACCATCGTCTCGGGCGACACTGGAAATTCGTTTACTCCCAGGGGAAACATCAATTCCCGCAGGGGTGAATGATCCAAATTCAGCAGGCGCTCCAGCGGACTCCCTGTTCCCGATATCCATTGGAGATCCGGCAGCACCGAGCTGATCTGGCGATTGGCTAAATCGATCGCCGGATGCAGTGACATCCCTTCCGCCTGCCTGTCTAGCAAGAATTGAGACAGCTTGATCTCCATCATCCAGAGCAAGCGGGCGCGGTAATCCTCCAGGCTCGTCAAGGGCAAACCTAGAGGTACCGGCACTGTCGTCCACCAGGTTCCGGCCTCGGCCTGGGTCATGCCTTGCCGACGGGGCGGCGTCCAAACCTGAATCAGTTCGTCGGGGTGCTCCAGGGCGTAGTTCAACGGGGTGGGAGAGTTCCAGATACTTTGCGTCATAGGTTCTAGCGGCATGGATGACTACCTCTCGGAGATCGTTATAGCGGTCATAGATACGGGGGGCTTGAGCACCGGGGAGTCTGAGGTCGGTGGAGCCTTGGCCCGCGATGGAGATGAAGTCGATGGGAAACCCGGCTCCCTGCCGTCGATACATCGAGCCGTGCAGGGTGAAGTGATCGTCCACCTTCCAGCCGCTCTGCTGGTAGAGGAAGGAATAAAAACTGCGGTCGGCCTGTCCCCGGTAGGCCGATTGGCGGGCGCTGGCATTGCCCATGTGGCCCCCGATGATGAGTAATGCCCTGCCCTCGGGGGAAAGCCCCTGTAATGCCTGGAGCACGATCGCATGGTCGATTTTCTGAGTGTTGACGGGGCCATGCTGCCAGCGCCGGGGTGGGCCAGTACCGTTCTCGCGTACCAGCCCAAAGGGGGGGTTGCTCACCAGCACGTCATAGGGGCGATCCGGGCGATGCTGGGTGGCATCGTGTTCGGTGACGGCAAACCCTTGGGTGCGCAGCTGGGCGGCGCGGGGGGGATGGAGCTCGTTGGCGATCGCCTGGGCCGGGTCGGCCAGCAGCAGCAGGGAGCCATTGCCCGCCGTGGGTTCGTAGACGGTGACCGAGGAATGCACCTGGGCGATCAGCCCTGCTACAAAGGCCATGGGCAACGGGGTGGAGTAGGCCTGGCGAGCCATGCTGTCAGAGGTTCTGACCAGCAGATTGGGCTGAGCCTCATAGAGCGACAGCAGATCGTCGAAGGCCAGGAGGTGATCGCCATCAGCATCGCTCACGATTTGTCGGGCAGCCTGCACCAGCCCCGACTCAATCGCCTCATCTACCTCCTTGGCTAGCATCGTAGAAGGCTCGACGGGCACCCCCAGAACCGTCGCCGCAAACGTCCTGGCCTCCACAATATTGCGGAAGGCATGGCCCGCCCTAAAGTGATCGCCGTAGGCACGGGTCAGCTCAATTTGATCGTTGACATCCATCGCTAGGGATTAACAGAAAGTGGGCCAAACACAGAATCTAGAAACGAAGTCATCAACACGTCGCTGACTGGGGGATAAAAGACCGGCTCTACATCGGGTCGGTCATACCCCAAGGCCGCTGCCTGATCCCAGAACGGGTCATCAGCCGGAATCAGTAACCCCGTTTCCGGTTTGCCCTCTGGCCCAGAGTCGTCCTCCGGTAAGTTGGGGCAGACAGAGCGAAGAAGATCTAGCCACTCAGGGGTGAGCTGCTGATCGGGTTGGCCAGGGCTACCGAACGGGTCTGTTTGGCTCATTTCGTGTCCTCACTAACGGCAGAAGGTATGCCTGACGCAGGCTGATTCTCAATCATGGCGTTGGCGATCGCTACCACATCGCGCATTTGGCCAGAGCGAATGCCGACGAAGTACCGAATCCCTTGTTCCTCCCAAAAGACTTTGGCTGCGTTGCAGTTAGCCCCGCACACCCAGGGAATAAAGGTGCCGGTGATCCCCCCGCTCAGGGTGACCGTGGTAATGGGTTCTTCGCTGCGCATCATCGGCTGGTATTCGGGGTCAAGGTAAAAGGAGTATTCCTCATCCACTGTGGGGGTATCTGCCGTGAGTCGGATTGCACCTAGTACGCCAAAGTTGCAGTACCCAGCTCCATGGCACTGGTCGATGGCGTCGAGGTTGATTTCATAGCCCCCTCGGTCAGCCACCTGAGAAGATGTGTAGAACGCCTCTGTCTGGCCAGGTGCAGGTTCCCTCAGAACGGCCTCAGGGATCTGGGTGGGGAGCAGTACCGGGATGCTCGATGCGGCCTGCACCTCTGCCGCCACCGTCCGAAAGACCGGGGGTACTACTTCGGCCCCCAGGATGCGATCGCTCTCTGCCCGCGCCGAACATCCGGCCAGGGCTGGCAGTGTGAGCAGGGCGCACAGGAGTAAACCCAGTAGCCGTGTCTTCATTGCCCACCCCCATCGGCAACGTACTGCTGCCAGAGCGTCTGGGCATCGGCGATCGTCAGGCCGCAGAGGTCAACCAGGTCGTTGGCTCGGTAGGCACCACCCGTGCCGCAAAAGGTTTCCCAGCCACCCGTAACCCGGCGCAGCAGGGTCATGCCGCCGCCTTCGCCATACCAATAGTCGGCAATGCCATAGTCGCCAGTCTGGGAGAGGGTGCCAATCTCGGCCTCCACCTCCGGGGGGCGCTGGTCGTCGAGCAGCGCCTGCACGGCGGCGCGGGGAGTGCGACCCGAGAAGGTGATCTCACGGCTGTCTTGAGCGGTGACCGGCAGAACAAAAATGAGAGTGTGCAGCACCAGGGCCAAACATAGACCAAAGACCGCCCAAGCAGAGGGCTTGCTCTCAAAGACGCTGAGCGCTTTTCGTAGACATCGATCAAACATATTGCCAGCCTCACTAATTGGTTACTCGATAGATCGCCCGTCGACCGCCCCCATAGGAGGGCGAGAAATAGCCATCGGACACCCAGGTGAACGAGGCCTCGCCCCTGGCCGCCTTGGATGAACTGTTGGACACCACCTGGGTACAGCCCACATTCATACAGACGCCGATGTGCTGTCGTCCGCCCCCCATATCAATCACATTCAGGTCGCCGGGCTGGGCTTCATTGACGTTGACGCTAATGCCGCGTCCGCCTTTGATGGCGCTTTCGACGCCGCGCACCGCCAGGTTGCCGTAGGGGGGGCCGCCGCCCAGGGTCTGAATGCCTGCTTTGTGCAGCACGTAGTTGACCATACCCGCGCAGCCCAATCGGCCCTGGTTGGTGCCCGGTATGCGAGAGGCACTAAAGTTTTCAGCCTGCACGGCCCTGACTCCGGCCATGATCTTGGCGTTGAGGTCGCCGCCACCGCGTGCCTGGGTTTCGAGGGTCGAGCACGATTGCAGCGCCTCGTAGAAGCGCTGGGACTGCTGGGCGGTGTAGTCCATCTTGTCGGCGTCGTTGACGATGCGGCGAGCATTGCGGAAGTCGGCCTTGCCGTTGCCGATGTAGGTGCCGAGGCCCACTCCGGTAAATAGGCCATCGCGCATACCAATGACGGTAATTTTGGCGGCAGTGTCGGGGTCGTTGGCCAGGTCAGGATTGTTGAGCAGGTCGATGCCTAACACCTGGCCCATCTTGCGGTAGTTGGCTTCCCAGGTGAGCTGCACATAGCCCCTGCCGTAGTAGCAGCCGCTGCCATAGGTGCCACAGCCTACCCCTTGCTCACTAATCGGGCTCCAACGCCCCTCTAACTCGGTGGAAACGGTGCCGAGGATGTAGGCCAGCTGAGCTTTATCGGCAACGCCCGCCTCGTTAGCGGCGGCGATGATGCGAGGTATATGCTCTCTGGCTCCGGCAGCTTCACTGGAATGGCGCAGGGCACCGATCAAGCTATCCAGGCATGGCTCATCCATCTGCACGGGAGAGCCGCCGGAGCCATAGTAGGAACCACCCAGGTCTTGACTGACATAGCGCTGTAGCTCTGGGGGCACCTGTAATCCTCCAGAAGCACCGCCGCTGCCGTCCAGGGAGCCGGTCAGAACAAAGCCCTTTTCTGTCGTGCTCCAGATGGGGATAGGCCCAATAAAGTAGGGGGTACAACCCAGGGGCGCAAAGAATGAATTGCTGCAAAAGCGGGTATATAAGGAAAATCGCCCTGTTCCTTCTGACTCGGTGGTGTCAGACAGCACGACTTTGAACACGGCCCCAAAGGGCACTCGCCCGGTGGGTTCCATACCGCCATTGACGGCGGCCAGAATGCCGCTGCCGCCGCGCACCATCTGCTGGCCCGGCCCGGTGCCCCCAGCGATCCATTGGGCACCGTGCATCTTACCTGGCCCCGCTAGCTCCAGGTGGGCGCAGCCCCGTGGTTGGGCACATTGCACCGCCCACCCTTCCACGTCAGAGCCGGTGATTGAAAGTTGGGTGGGTGTTTGGGTGTGCTCTTTGTCGCCGTAGGTGACATCGTGGGTGCCGCCAAACCCGTTGACTAACCCCGACAGCAGGCCGGGGAAGGCTCCAAAGGGGACTTGGTCCAGCCCTGGGATGTCGCTAATCGCTAGGTCTTGCCAGCCGTCGAGGTCTGCGATCTCAATTTGATCCAGCCCTGGAATGTCGCCGACGGTAAATGCTTCTAGCTGGTCGAGAGCTGATCCGGTAAATTGAATCTCCCCCAGGTTGGCCCCGCCCAAGAGGTGATCTGGGGAGGAGATCAGGTCGGTGATGGGGGTGACGCCGAACTGGTTGAGGGCCTGTTGGACAAATTGCTCGGGGTTGATGGCCCCAGCAGGCAAGTCTCCGGTTTGCTGGGCTAGCGTCAGTAGTTCGGGGCGCACGGCGGCGTTGAAGGCACTCTGCAAGGCGGGTACATCTTGCAGAGCGAGGTGTTGCACACCGGCCAGGTTGGCCAGACTGCCGAGGGTCTGGCGCTGCAATAGGGAATGAAACTGGGATAGGGAAACGGCCCCGGTGTCTACGCCAGAGGCTTGGGCAATCTCGGCCAGGGTGAGGGCCTGGGGCAAGAAGCTGCTGCCCAGATCGCCGAGGCGAAGGATATCGGTGAAGGCTGCGCCGGGCTGCCAGCTGCGGGCGGTATCGAACCCGGTTTGGCTCGACAGCTCGGGGGGCAGGCCAGCGATTTGCCCTGGGGTGGTGGCGCTGCCCAGGTCGCGAAAGGTGGTGGTGAGAAAGTTTTGGTAGGTAACAGGGGCTGCGAATTGGGCGATCGCGGGGGTGAGCTGAGCGACGGCTAGCAGGCCAGCGAGGGCGAGGGGGGCCAGCAGGGCCAGCAGCAGCGATCTGATGGTCGCGGCTTTTTGGGTAGCAGCCAGGCTAATTTTTGCAAGCATTCAGGATACGCGGAGCACTGATACCTGAACGGTAATGGGGCAATATGGCTGCTGTATTGCGTGCGATATGGGGGGGATGAAGAACTAATAATTTTGAACTAAAAAAACGCAGACTAATTTTCCCTATGCGAAGGCATGATGGCAAAGCAAGCATAGAGGATTTTTGTCATCTCTTTCGAGACTGCACTAACGTTCCCAATCACCCTCCGCAGATAACCTCAAACTCCAGCCAAAAATCTCTCAGCAGTAGATGTGTGTTGGGATTTTTAGGTGTAACACCTTAAAGGTTTCTCATAGCTCTACCCCCATTTCTGCTAAAAACCGAGAAGGCTTTTTTGACCATCCAAACACCTTGGCAGAAAAGGTCAGCGTCAAACTTTCCTGAGTCCGTGTAATGGCCACAAAACAATTTCGACGTTCTTCTTGCATTTCTAAAGAATTGTCGCCTTTCTTAATAGCAGCCCAACTAGGAAATTGATCCTCTACTAATCCCATGAGGTAGACATGTTCAAATTCTAATCCCTTTGAGGCATGGATAGTAAAACAAGGAATTGCCTCTGGCGGTTTTGGCGGTGTCTTCGATGTAAGATCAAGCTCTTGTAGTAATTGATGAAGGCTCACCTCTTCACCTTCAAATTTTTTCGTTATTTCATTAAAAATTTGTTGCCAGACATGCCGTTCTTCTTCAAACTCATTGAAGGCGTCTTCATCTTGGGTGGATTCAGGCGAAGATTCTACCGCCCAATCTAAAAGTTTTTTTGAAAAATTACGATAGTTTAGAGATGTAAGCAGTGACTTAATATCTGTTTCCAGAAGTGTTCGCGTCTTTGGCTCCAGAGCATCTCTGCGCTTTACCTCATCCAGCCAAGAGCGAAGCAAATCCTTGCCATCAGCAGATGCACGCGCAAGGACTGGAGATAATTCGATCCTGATGCCTTCAAGTTCATAAAAAGCCTTTGAAAGCCTTGCAAGTGACTGCTTATCTTCTTTGGAATTAACTAACCGAAGAATGGCATGCAACATTCTCAGTGGAGCACTCTTAAATTCATCCTTACGAGCTGCAAAGTAAACAGGAATACCTACTTCCTCAAGTTTGGCTCCTGCCTGCTCCAAAAGTTTTTTCGTTCGTGCGAGAACAGCACAGTTTTTTCGGTCTTTAGGTTCCCTTCGAGCTATATCCTGTGCGATCCATTCAATTTCTTTTTCAAAAGTGCCAAAACCAAAAATACGTACAACTTCTATGCTTTCTCCCTGCTTAACTGCTTTCAACGGTTTTTTACCTGCCGATCGACCGAGATTCGTCTCGATCAGAGAATTGGCTAACTCAATGACAAGAGGTGGACAACGGTAGTTTTCTGGAAGCTGTAACTCAGTAACACCAAAGTCGTCACGCAATGCCTGAATCCTTTTCGGATTTGCTCCATTCCATTGATAAATAATTTGATCGTCATCAGCTACAACAAACAGCGTTGAAGGATCCGGGCATACGATCAATGATAAAATTTGATATTGAGTATTATTAGTATCTTGAAACTCATCAACAAGAATGTGCTTGTAAACTTTGCGTATGTGCTTAACCAAGAACGGATATTTTGTTAATAAATCGAACGCTTCAGCGATCAAACTTGGAAAATCGAGAGAATTAGTGCTGCGAAGTGCGTTTCTGTAATCTGCATACACCTTAGATAGAAGGACAGCATTTTCTACGTTGGATTTTTGAAGAATCTCTTCCGCCTGATCTATCGGAACACATTTTTCAAGAAGTCTTGTCACAGCCGGGAGAAGTTGGGCAGCTTTGAAATGCACTGGAAGAGAATAGGCAAGGTTTTTTCGGAGTTGCCTTAATACATCATCTAGAAGAGATTCTCTATCAGCGTTGTTTGAAAGTATTTGGAAGTCTGGACGAAAATTGATATGGTTACCATGCTGCTGGAGAAGTTCAGCAGCGAAGGAATGGAAAGTCGTAAGCCGTACTCGGCTAAGTTCTTTTGGAACCAGTTCTTCTACTCTGCTCCGCATTTCTGCGGCAGCCTTATTAGTAAAAGTAAGAGCCAAAATACGAAAATACTGACCCTCTGATTGCTCTAAGATGTGTGCAATGCGACAGGTAAGAACCCTTGTTTTGCCAGAACCAGGCCCTGCTAGGACAAGTAGCGCTCCTTTATCCCACAATACAGCCTCTCTTTGATTTTCATTGAGTGACGCTAAATCAACCATATCGACCTCCGGCTAATTGGACAGCGTGGGTAATAATATCTTGAATTGTCTGAGGAATAGTTGTTGCACCTCGATCTCGAATTTCTATAGCTAAAGCTTGTGCAAAAGCAGGTTTTCCCCCCTTCTGATTGATAGCGGCTTTAATCATCTCCTTTGTTTCTTTTACTGGGTCGCCTCCTGCTCTCGCCTGAATTTGAGTTTGAACATTAGGCGGAACAATGCTTGTAATAAAATTATCATAGCCGTTATGCCAAAACTCATGCTCGATATCAGCATTTGCTAATTTCTGGGCGCGATCTGTGAGATTTTCATGGCTCTCAAGATGATTCGTCGCTCGGTTGATATACTCAATACCAGCAGCATCGCCATCTGCCATCATAAACCATTGAACACCGAGTGCTTTTGCCAGCTTTATAAACGGCTCACCTTTGTTGATGACTTCGCTAATTTCAAGGACTGATAGACTAACTTCATCTTGAGAGAAACCCATGATATCTAGAAGAAGAGGCATAAGATGAAAATCTGATTTACCTTCCACAAGTAGCCAGCAACGTGAAAATAGGTATTGGCCCTTTGTCAGACAAATACTATAATCAATTGCCTGCATCTCTTTGTCATCCAACAAATTTGCCTGAACTTGTCCTACCTTTGTTTCTCCATTGACTTTGTATAACCTGCGTAATGACGTAATTGGAACCCGTGAAAGCAAATCGCCAGAATGGCTAGAAACTAGGGTTTGCCCTGACAGATTCTTTAAAAATGAACCAAGTGAACAAATAGCCGATGGATGAAGATGCGCCTCTGGTTCTTCCAAAGCAAGAATTGGGCTAGACTCAGGGGCATAGGCTTCAGCTAGATTGCTAGCTACAAAGGCTTGAAAAAGCATCAATACTGCAAGGCTCTGAGTTCCCTCCCCATGCCGATGGAGGGGAATCTTTGCTCCGTAAGTTGATTTTAGATACACCTGAATTTTACCGACCATATCAAAGATACGGGTTGGAAATGCTTCCAGTACGACAGGATCATTAGAAGCTAAAGGGACAAGTCCCTTTAGCTTTGCAATTTCTTGAATAACTTGCGTTAGCCCAATGTTTGCACCGATAACTGATGTATTAACCTCCTCAAGCGTTTCCTCAATTTGTGCTCGCTCGGCATCAGGAATCTGGATAGACTTCAGGAAACTTTTCCAGAACTGACCACGTTGTCCAAACTCTTGAGAGGCATCACGTAATGCCGACAGGAAAAAAAGCGGGACAAATCGTGAAATAAGGTTGATTGGTGTGAGGTTCTTTAAAATCAACTCTTCCTCGTTTGAATTGAGAAAAATCCACTTGGTTTCAAATGAAACAATATCAGGATTAAAATTGCCTTTTGCTTGTAACCAGATATGATTAAGTCCTGCTGAATCTAACTGAATTACTTCATTCATCTGCTGAATAATAGCATCAGGCCATTCATCCAGATTTTCTTCGGCAAAGTGTAAGGTGATAAGAATTGGCTGAGCAGTTTGTGGCGTAACGTTAACATCATTGAGATGAAAATCATATTCGGCGAACTGGCTACCACGTTGATTGCCAAGACTACGGTTAAGAACAAACTTTATAGATTCTAAAACAGTTGACTTTCCAGCGTTATTTTCACCAATTAGTACTGTCAGTTTGTCGAGGGGAAGGTGTAACCAACTGACACCACGAAAGTTCTCAATCTTGACATCTTTCAGATTCACTAATTCATCTCACTACTTAACTATTTCAACAACGATGTGTATACACATAACGTTTTGGGTTAGCAGTTGCCAATACCTTTGCGTCCCAGCCAAGCGGCTTCAGTCAATCCGCTTCACCTAAATTGTTATGCTGCCTGCTTTACTAACTGATTTGAATAAATCTTTCATATGCATCGAAATCCGTTGTATGTATCACTAGGAAACTTTTTGGTTTACTGAGAACACGAACATTAAATGCCCAAGATACTTTCCAACTTTGTTCCTGTGCGGCTTTTGCATGAGCTATCTGATTAATTTTATACAAGCTAAAAGGCTGCCCAAAAGGCAAAATAATAGGAGGATTTATTCCTTCAATCCAAGAATGTTCTTCCGGGATCATTCTATTCCTAACATGGTTGCATAATTTGCATACTCTTGGACTTCCTATCACTCGCTTGTCAAAAGGATCAAAAGTCGGATATCTTCCATACAGTAAATGTTGCTCTTCTAGCCAAGATGCTAACTTACACAAAGAATCTTCCCCTTCACAGAGGAAGTATCGATACGCACAAAAATATCGACCTGCTCGGTCGGGGCAGCGGATTACTAGAGCTATCACTGACCAGATCCCCGTAGAGTCTGCGACCACATGAGCAACGATTGCCGGATATTTCTCGTTACTTAAGTAATCAACTCCAAACATTCCCTTTGCAATAGCTTGCTCCACAGAGGACGGGATAGAGGCAAGCGTAGAATTCATCCATCCTCCTGTAAATCCTTGAGAATACCAAGCTCCATTCTCAAATTTTATAGGTACTATACCTGTACTGAATTCATGTATAACAATCTCCCCAAATTCATCTGAGACTTCTTGAAAGGAATCTGCACCTCGTTGTCTTAGATTTGAGCTATATCCTGAAAGATTATTAATCTGTAGAGATGAAGTTGACGAGCTCCGGTTTTGTTTCTGGAAAAGAATAGGAGTTAAGTGTTCTGAAACTCCTTGAAGCTGAATTTCCACACAGGCAAATTTATAGGCATCTTTAAATAACCGACCTGCTCCAAGCGCTTTATAAAAACCAACAGCAAATGCAATCGCAGCTTTGTCTCCAATTGCTTGATTCATGCCAATAACAAAGGGAATGTGCTGGGCAATACTTTTTGCTTGCCTCTCTGAATAACAAGAATTCAATACAACACAGCTAACCTGCTCTGATACTAGTTCAAATAAACTTGCTAAGACTTCAGATTGAACGGGGTGGGTTTTGCCTAAGACATCCTCGAAACACAGGTCACCTGTACCCATTCCATGCCCAGAAAAATGGACAATTTGAGGTTCAACATCAAAAATTGCCTGTGTTATGTCTCCTGGGCGCACTGATTCGCGAGAATGTAGCGAAAAGTATTCTCTTTGCTTCGAGAGTTGTAACTTCTCACGAATATCTCGTAGCTCTTGTCCTAGACGAAGTCGAGCAGCATCACTAGGATCGGCTGCTAGAAACAGAATCGTAACTTTATCCATTTAGAAAGTTTATGGGAAGCTTTCTCTCTACGATACAGACTTTTAAAGATATCCTCCAACTGCACTATAGCTAAGGACTACGCGGCATAACTTGTGTTTAGCCTGTTTTCTTCCTATGTAATCTGCATAACACCCCTAGTCGGGGTGATTAACCAGATTCTGAGTTGAATATCGCCTCCGAAAGGAGGGATTAGGCAGAAAAAAGTCGATATAACTCCCAAAAGTGGGGAGTTATGCAGATCTTGCCCCGCATAGTAGATCTTCTACGGGGTTTTATGCAGATAACTTCAGCAATTCTTTATCGTGGTACCACAATAGCTGGCTAATCCAGCTCAATCCCCCCCGTGGGCGGCGCAACCGCAGGCGCGATCGCACTCACCCCTTGCCGCACCGCAATCTGCTCGATCACTCGCAGCCGATCATAATCCGCCCCCGTCAAATCATTTTGCGTCGTCACACCCGCCGCATCCGCCGCAAAAATCTGCCCCCGGCCATCCTTCGCCCTTAGCGAGATCGAGCGATCTGCGCCGCGCTCAACCTCATAGTCAGCCCCAATTAACTTAGCCGGGCCACCCCCAGGGTCAAAACAGGTATCCATCACCCGAGACAACAAACTCCCCACCCCAATCTGCTGCCCACCCACCGCATCAGCAGGGCCACCATCTGCCTCCCCTCCCGCCGATCCCAAACCAGCTTTAGCTAAAGCTGGTTTCGACTCAACCACATCCCCATCCATCACCGAGGCATCGTGCTCTCGCCGAAAGGTGGGAGACGCAAACATCTGCTCCCCATCTCGGTAAAACTCCAGCTTGCCGTCCTGAAATACCGAAACCGCTGGCGCATCGGCAGGCAGTTCGCGATCTTTCACCGCCATTTTCAGCCCGTCAATAAACCCAGGATTTGCCTGCTCGTGCTGCATCATGTCTACAACCATAGTGCCCTCGGTGGTCAACAGCACCGAGTCACCCACCTGAATCTGCACTACCCCTTGCACTCTGGGAGAACGGCCAGGGGTAGTGACTAGATCGGTCGGGGGGTGTGGCCCCAGGCCATCAGGCACCTTTCCCGGCTCAGCATGAATCGGCCCTGCTGGTAGCCCCAGACGATCTGGGGTACCTTCTAGCGCGAGCCCAGGCACTAGCGGCGATGGCTCAGCCCCCTTCTTCACTGGCGAGGATGGGGAATCATGAACCACCACCTGTCGCCCTTGAATCAAGGCAATAGCCGCCAAGATTCCACTCATCACGTCACGGATAGAGTGCTCGGCCTTATCGCCGTCGTGCCCACGCACCCCCGTCGTTTCTTCCAGTCCAGCCATATCAAACGTCCTCCCATGGGTCTGGGATAGTGGTCTCGGAGGCAGGCTCAGGCTCTTTGGCCTGTGGCACTGGGGTATCTGAGGAGGCCTGAGCAGCAGCTGTATCCGTCATCACGGGCATCGGGGCTCGGCCCGTGATGATGTCGGCAAGCCAGTTCACCGTCTTCACCATTTCGGGGTCAATGCCATTGGGGGGATAGCTGGGGTCTGCCATTAGAATGCCTCCGTAAATTCCATCAATGCCGCTGCGTTGATCACCCGTGCTCCAGCCTTCGGTGTCGGCAAAATGGAGGGCACCCCACCGTTAAACCGACCCCCTGACGCTTCAGCGCCCTCACCATCGACCGGCAGCGGCAACAGCTCCGCTGCGATCGCCATCCGAATCGCAATCTCCTGCCGAGCGCGAGCGCTATCCCCCAGCGACTGCGGGGTACGGGCCTCCAGTTTCGCCTTCACCTTGGGCCAGGTCTTGACGCTCCAGTCGTCATCGAGCACGTCAGCCTTGGGCACCTTGATCGAAGAAATCAAAGGAATCGAGGTCTCGTCCTTGCGGCAAAAGCCAGGGCTAATCAGCACACACCGCCCCACCGGCAGCCGGTTGAACTGGGCAGGCTCAACGATGGGGCGTTTCTGCAAATGGTCGCTGGTGGAATGTGAGGCCCCGCCTTTGCCGCCGCTGCTGCGCGACTTTTGCTTGATCGTCACTTCCTCTTCGCCCAGGTAATCCGAGAACATCCGGGCGCTATCGGGATCTTGCGGATTGAACAATACCTTAGTGGCACAACCGCCCAAAATCGCCCTAGCCTGCTCTCGCTTATAGGCATCCTCTAGCTGGGTGATGTTCTGAAAGCCAATCACCGTACACAGGCCGTCAGAGCGGTTTTCGTTGAGCCACTGGGTCAAATAGGGCAGGTAAAGGGTCGGCAATTCATCAATGGCTAGCAGCAGCGGATCGCTGCGTTTTTTAGTGACATTCATCGTCACCATCATGTGCAGCACCGTGGCCACCAGAGGCGCGACGGCCTCACGCCTGCGCCGGTCTAACCCTAGAATCACCAGCTGCTTACCGGACAGTTCAATCGGCAGGGTGGTCTGACCGCAAAAGGTTGAGATCAGCTCGGGGGCCATAAACCGAGAAAACACCTTGCTGGCGGTACCGATGACCCCGGCCACCGTTTTTTCAGAATCCTTCAGCTGCAAGAGCTGAGAAAAGGCGTAATACACCCAGTGGGAAATGTGCCAGCCCTGGGGCAGACTCCCCAATTCGCCCAGGCGCTTGCCTTCCATAATGCGGGCGGGCAGCGCGTCGAGGCCAGCACGGCACTGGCTGTCATCAAGTCAGGGTTGGGCATGCCCTTGGCCAGCATGAGAATGGCCTGGGTCAGCTGGTCACCGGCATCGGCAAAAAACTTATCCTCGGAGCTATTGCTAGAGCGGGCAAAGTTGCGGTTCATCACCGACGCGATCTGCCGAGCCATCAGGGCATCGTCGGCATCGGCCATAAAGTCGAGAATGTTGCAGACCTCAGACTCGGGGTAGCCCGGCGCGAAGATGCGCACGTCATAGCCACGGCGGGCGGCGTAGGCCACCAGGCACTCAGCCTGCCCTGGATATTTGAAATCGTAGACCAGGGCGGGCATCCCCTCATCCAGCGCCGCGCGAATCAGCGGGTTAATCGCTGAATAGGTTTTACCCGAGCCAGGGCCACCCGCGATCGCCACCCCCCGCTGCACATCGGGCAGGTAGAGGGCCTTGGCATTGCGGGGCTTACCCTGTTTGTTGCGTCGCAGGGAGCCAATGTAGAGGGCCACGGAGTTATGCTTCTTGGCCTTGAGCTGGGCGATCGCCCGCTTTCTCGCCCGCGCTTTTTCCGCGCCACCGCTGACGCTGCCCCTGGCGATCTGGCCGCTGGCCCCTCGGCCCTTCATGATCTGCATGACCATGAACACCAGCGCGATCGCCCCCAGAATGACACCATTGCTGCCCATCAGCGGCTTCAGTGCCGGGGTGATCGAATTCCCCACCGACTCTAGGGCCGTTGACCGAGCTGGGGGAGACTGTGCCAATAGCGCTTGTTCGGTGTCAACCATACTGGGCTACCTAGGCCTTCTTCTGGCTCTTGGGGTTAGGTCGAGATCGAGTCGATGAATGTTTCTGGGACTGGTTCTGGACGGGCGGCAGATCGCGGGTTACCTGAGCCAGCAGGGTGAACAATTGGGCCGGGTTGCCCTTCCACAGCCCCCAGACCAGCGCGAGGGCGAGGGTTGATGAAAACGCCACCAACCAGGCTGGCCCTGGATTGTCAGCCAGGGCTTCGATCGCCTGGCTCACCCGG
This sequence comes from Nodosilinea sp. E11, assembly GCF_032813545.1. Lineage (NCBI taxonomy): Bacteria > Bacillati > Cyanobacteriota > Cyanophyceae > Nodosilineales > Nodosilineaceae > Nodosilinea > Nodosilinea sp. E11. The sequence goes on along the minus strand of NZ_CP136514.1, from coordinate 372,865 downwards.
CTCGACTCATCTGGGGCCAAAGCTAGGGGCTCTGGGGTAGGGCTGTAGGGGATAGCGCCAAAGGCCTGCTGCCCCAAAAAGACGGCATCCCCCGGCTTGACCACCATGAAAGGAATCGGGCCAATACCGTAGGGCGAACAGTCCGCCGCCGTGCCCTCCCCCGACTGCCGACAGGTTCTAAAGTAGGCCACCAGCTGGATCTCGTCGCGAGACACCCGGTGCGGCACCACCTTGAACGACGGGTTATAGATGGCGGCACCCAGGCGCTCTAACCCCTGATTGACGGTAGTAAGGTCGCCCGTTCCCATGCCGCCCACCTGGCGCTGCCCGACCCGCCAGCGCAGCGATCGCGCCTGCCCTGGGGCAGACTCTGGGGCCGAGAACACCACATCCACGGCACCGTCATCGGCCTCCTGCACAGTGGCGATCGCGATCTCACCCTGCACACCAATTTTGCCCGGCAGCGTCCACAGGCTGAGGTGTTCGAGCAGCGGCACCTCGGTCAGTTTGGCCGACTCCCACTGGCTAAAGTTCTGGATCGGGGCGATCTCAATCCCCGGCAGTTCACCGATGGTGTAGTTGGCCAGGTCAAGATAGGACAAGCTGATTTCGCCATACTTTGGCTGCTGCTTGATCAGCTCGCCCAGGGTGGTGCCACCGGTCGCGACGAACGTGGGGTCAACAATGGCAATCAGGTCTTTGACCACCCGAGAGTCACTTACCGTCAGAGACAAGAGCGCTGGAGCAGCTCTAATCAAGGACGAGAGCGTTTGATAGTTCAGTAGCCCAAATTTATCCAAGGGGATAACTCTAATCCCTCCATCTCTGCCCTTGCTGGCATACACCCCTAGCTGATCGGCGATCGCCGCGACGGTCAGCAGGTGCACGTCAAACCCACCCTGCAAATCACCCACCGTCAGCACATCTGCGATCGCATCGCCCCGCTGCCACGACACCGCCCCCCAGGTTCCAGACTCCGCCAGCACGGGCAGGTCAGAGAAGGCAATCAGCCGCCAGTCAGGTATAGCCGCCTGGCGATCGCCAATCCGCAGCACCCCCAGCGGCAGATTAAAATCAGCGGCAGTCAGGCCCGCTTCCGATGCAGCCTCTCTCTGGGCCTCGGGCTGGGCCAGCGCCTCCTGAGCAGGGACTGGGTTGAGTGGGGATGCGTTGGCGAAGCCTCCCCAAAGGGGAATAGCACCGGCCCCAGAGACTACCCCCAGCGCCGCCAGGAGAACCAACGCCGGGATCTGACGAACCACCCGCCCCATCATTCGCCACCCCCCGCCGCGCCCTCCGGCTGGGCCTCAACGTCAGGCGGGTCGAGCGGTGCTGCCTCATCATCCTCAGGAGCAACACCAGGCCTCGGGATAGATTGGCGCTGCTGTTCCAGCCCCCGTGTCACCACCGCCTGCACCACCTCCAGGCTCACACCGGTCTGAGCCGACGCTTCCGCCACCGGCACGTCGTTGGTGACCAACGCCAAGAATGCCCTCAGACTTTGGTGCATCGGCCCATTGGGGGCGATCGTCCCAGCTTCAATCAGAGCCGCAATCCCGTGGGAAAACGTTAAGGGCGTAGCACCCTGACCGGGAGTGGCTGAGGCCTGCATTCTAGCCCTGGGGCCAGCTGGTGCCGGAGCAGGAGTGATCGCAATCGTCGAGTAATCGGCTGGCCCAGACCCATAGGCGATCGGAAACTGGAAAAGGTGAGCTGTACCGGAGGCATCCCGCGCCACCACAGAGAGTAGGGTAGCTGGGGTAGAGGGCAATCCTTGGAACGCAACACCATTGATCCGGCGGAGGTGCACTACCTGAGCGCCACCGGAATCGAGGGGCGCGTCAAAGTCGATGGTCAGCTTAGAGGGGTCATCTAACCAGGCTCGATAGATGCGCAGCCCGAGGCGAGAAAAGTCGAGGTTGGCCCCAGACCCCGGCCAGACCGTGATCGGTACCGTACCCGCCTGAGCCGCTTCTATCCGCACCTCCTGTCGCAGCGGGCGACCCTGGGCCAAACTAGGTATCCCCAACACCACCCACCAGAGGGGGACGGCACAAGCCGTCAGCGCTATGCATAGCAGTCTGTTCCGGTCTTTCATCGTGGCATCCTACGGCTCAAAGACAAATTCGTTCAGGGCAAAGACAGACACCTCCGCAGTGTCGTGAAACCAGATCCGGTTGCGGGAGTCGTAGTCGTCAATGCGCTGAGTCACCCGCTGCTGCTCAATGGGTAAAACAGCCTGAGCCGCGCCTGATAGAAGACCCGCAATGATGTTGACCGGGGCGTATTCGGTGGCGACAGCACTGGCCCCCTCGCCGATAATCGTCTGTTGGCTAAGGGGGCGATTCAGCAGCTCGCCCACATGGCCGAGCGCCCCCAGGGCGGCTAGCTGCATCTGTGCTGCCCTGACCTCGCCGCCATTGCGCATCTCCTGAGCGATTAGAGGGTTACCGGCGTTGCCCGTGATCAGCAGATGGTTGAGGGGCACTGGCGTCACCTTGCTCACCCCGTTCTCAACTGTGACCACATCGGTGACCGACAGCTCCACCATCCCCGAGCCTGCCAGCACAGATACCTCGGCCACCAGCACGGTGCCAACGTCCAGCGCCACGGCACCGTCATCAGCTAGAAGTGGCTGACTAAGCGCGATCGCCGTTCGCTGACTCTGCTGTTCTCGGCTCAAATCTTCGGCCCAATAAATCGGGGCAACCAGCTTGGCTGCCGCCGTGGTGCCTGGAGCCACCCGCTTCAGAGATCGCCCTAGGATTGCAGCCTCCTCTATCTGCAACGACGCAGGAGGTGGATTGCTGACAAGTTGCGCAGTAGGCCCAGTCGTTGCGGGCTGCTGGGGCAAGTCTGCTAAAGGGGCCGATGCTACTGGCGCAAGTTCCTGTGGGCCTGGAGTAAAGGCGGGTTCCATCCCCATGCCGGTGCCATAGCTACCCATTGCAGCCAACGAGGCCCAAAGAACCTCGGGGGGAGGCGGGGGAGGCATAGTCACTACGTTTTGTCGCGGCGGCGATGAGGCGCTGGGTCTAGGGGCTGGTGCCGGGCGCGGCGCAGCAGGGGCAGCGGTCGGCGCAGGGCGAGTCACTGGCCCAGTGGGTTGCACGGCCTGGGGAGAGACAGCAGCGGTAGGCTGGGCATTCAGGGCAGGCTGTACGCCCTCTTCCTGTATGGCCTGGGCGCGGGCCATCTGATTGCGCAACGCTAGTAACTCGGCGGCTGATGGATCATTCCCTTCGCCATTGGTTCGAGCCTCGTGGAGCTGCAATGCCTGGGTTTGATTCCCCAGGGCATTGCGCGTCTTGAGTTGCCCAATCTCCTGCCGCTGCCGCTCTAGGGCCAACTGAGTTGGGTCTGGAGGCGGCTCTGGGGCTTGCTCTGGCCTCGCCGTGGGGGTTAAATCTCTCTTTCCGGCACTTTGAAAACCCGATAAGACACCACCTACCACTACCATGCATAGTCCCCCAATCAGTGCAACAGAACCCGCCTTCACCAGAGGGTTAGCCCAGATCGGGGTACGGGTCTTTCCGTCTGCATGGACACGACCGGCCAGCACATCGCGGTCAACCAACTCCTCTGCATCATCCCCTTCCCCATCGGGGTCGGTCGCCACACCATCCAGCGACTCATCGCCCAAGGCAGCAGAATAAGAAGGTGCGTTCTCTGGGTCAATGCCCACCAAAACAGATAGCTCATAGAGCTCATCGCGATCGAGATCGCCTTCATCGAGCAGCAAATCTACAGTGTTCGGGGCGATCGCTGCCCCATTTCCGTTTTCAGTTCCAGTCGTCATCTCGCCGCCTCCGTCATCTCAGTAATGTCAGTGATTTGCAGTCCTGCCGAGCGCACCTGATAGACGGCCCGCTGCACTGCCGTCGCCTCAGCCTCCATCGGATCAGCGGGGGGCTCAACGGCCTGAATACGAATCACCTTGTTGACCGGAATCGCAATCCCACCAGGATTTTTCACGTCAAAAATAATCAGATTCGCGACCATGGTCACGTCCCAAAACCCAGGCGCGATTTGCAGGGGTTCAGATAGGGACTCAATATTGAAAACGCTTTGTGCTTGTCCCTGAAACACCGATCTCGGGGTCAATGCACCGACCTGCTCCAAAAATGAAGCCCGAAAGTCTTCGGAAAGACTAAAACTCGCTTGCCACGCCTTGGTCGTGACCGTGTTACTTCCTGCCTTGACGCCTGAATCGGTCGTTGTTTGGATTGTCCCGGTCGCATCCTGAGCTTGACTGACGCCATTCCAGGTGAACAACATCGTCATCGCCTGCCGAGTGAACAGGCGAATCGACTCCGGTGTTCTATCCAGGTTGTCGATCGGCTTCACCGTAAACGAATTGCCGTCAATGGTTTGCACCAGCGTCGGGACAGGCTTTCTAGCAATTTGACTGGTCGTCATCCCCAGCACTGCCGTCAGCAACAGATTGAGGCCGCCCAGCACTAGCGCCAGCAACACAAAGAGGGGTAGGAGGTTTTCGGTTGCGAGTAAACCTTGTCTTTTCGGGTTGATTAATGTCATCTCATTCACCTACAGGGTCTACGGCCAAAGAAATCTCAACCAGGCAGAAATCAGCGCCCCCCTTGGGGCAGTCTTGGATAGGCCGATTGAGAGGAATGGTTGGTACTGACGTGGGTAGTCGATAGCGCCATCCGGCTGAGCAGGATCGTCGCGGCCCCAGTTGACCCGGCCAGCATGATATTGAAAATCGCCAATCCACCCCCACTGGCCAACCCCAACGCCAGTGCCGGGGCCAGCAGGGCGATTAATACCAGGAAACCATTGGTATCAAAGGTGTTGGCGTTCATAATCACGACCGCACACATGCCGACAATGATGTTGTAGGCCATCTGAGCAAACCCCAGACTCAAGAATCCGGTGATCCAGGCAAAGATGGGTTTGCCACCAAAAGGCAACAGACTAGCCGCCACAGCGAACGGCCCCATCAGGGCTGTGAGCAATAGCGAAATTTGAATCAAATTCACAAACGCCCACTGGAAAGCCATCAGAAAGGCATGGATAACTACGCGGGACTGGGAGCCAATCAGGCCCCCAAATGCACCCGGTAAAATATCGCCTACATTGCCGTCAGTGTTATAGGCGTCGATCGCCCCTCGAACCATCTGCAAGGTCATGTCAATTTGAGGAAAGACACTACCAGCAACACCCGTAGCCGTTACCAGCCAATGCTGCTTGAAGTCGCCCACCGTCGCCTCGATCTGCTCATAGGCCATCTCAAGGCATTGGATCTGGGCCTCACCCAACAGAGACTGGCATTGCTGAACCTGGGCATCTACCTCGGCGACCACAACCCCCTTGGCGATCGCCCCCCGGATCGCTTCTTCCAGGGTGACGTTCAACATCGAGACTTGCAGCACCTGCTCATTTGTCCGGTTGATGACGTCACGAACAGAGCGTGTCGAGATGCCCAAAAGGCTACCTTGATTGCTCAATAAGGCAACCACAATCAGCGGCCACACCAGCATTCTCAGGGGCTCCCGGTAATCATCCTCATGCACGGCCATATAGGCAAATCGCATCATGAACAAGACCAGCGCCCCAACGGCAAAGATCAGCGCCAGTCCGGTGATTTGGGTGTAGAGTTCCGAGGTGAACAGCTGCGTCCAATACAGGCTGTAGATATCGCCAATATCACGGCTCATCTCAAAGCCCTGGCGGAGCAGCTCGCCAGCACCTTGCACTCCTAAAATCTGCGTGAGAATTACGCTCATCTTCTGTCCCCAAATAGAACCGTTGCCTGGGTTGAGTTACTGAAAAAGCACTAAGCCCGCCGAGCTGTTGATCACCTCAGCAGCCTGGGCCATGCCTTGACGAGATTGCGCCCGGTTGAGAGCCGATAGCTCTCGGGCGGCTTCAACCTGCACCAGCGAGTCAGCCGCCAGTTGCTGCCGCATTTGGATGGATTGCCCATACTGAGCGACATCAATGGCGGAAGACTGCGCCATCGCTGCAATGTGGGCTTTCATCACGTCCTGGGTTACGTCCAGTCCCTGAGCCTCTTCCGCTAGGGTGACGATTTCCTGCAAGGTATCGTCTGTGGCCTTTACCTCAGCCACAATCGCTTCCTGCCCTTCCGAGCTGAGGAGAGAGTTGGCGAAGCCTGCGGCAGCCGCGCGGGAGACCTCTTTACTCGCCGTAGCAGCCAGGGCGATCGGGTTCATGTTGAACCGATCTACCCGCTGAGAAGCAGCACCAGGCGAGCCATTCTCAGACCCCGAGATGATCGCATTGGCTAGCGCGTCCTGAGAGGCCAGCACGTCGGGAACGCCTAAGAGGCCAGTAACAAATTCTGGCGGCGACCTAAAGCCGCCTCGGATATTGTCAAGGAATCGTCCAGACGCCGTAGAAACTCCCGGAGAACGAGCCGCAACCCCCTGGACTAAAGTTGGAGTCCGAATATTGATGGCCTGTCCACCGCCATCACCACCACCAAAAAGACCACCAGGGCCAAGCACAGCCCCGCCACCAAACCCGCCACCGGCATTGAGAATGTCCCCGAGAGGGTTGTTAGACCCACCACCACCCGTCAAGATGCCGCCCAGACCACCGCCAGTGGGGGTGCCGCCCCAGCCGCCGTTGAGGATGCCACCCAGGCCACCACCGTTGAGAATGCTACCCAGGTCGCCATTAAGAATGCCACCCAGGCCACCACCGTTGAGAATGCTACCCAGGTCGCCATTAAGAATGCCACCCAGGCCACCACCGTTGAGAATGCTACCCAGGTCGCCGTTGAGGATGCCACCCAGGCCACCGCCATTGAGGATGCTACCCAGGTCGCCATTAAGAATGCCGCCTAGGCCTCCCCCGTTGAGGATGCTGCTTAGGTCGCCATTGAGAATGCTACCCGTACCACTGCCCCAGCCCCCATTAACAAGCGCCCCCAAGTCAAGTCCAGGGATAGAGCCTGTAGCAGAGGTCGGGGCGAATGTTGCAGTCGAGTCAGCAGGAATGGCAGGCGGATTGATAGCCTGAGCCCGTACTGGCTGCCCCTGGGCCACCGCCATGGTGACTGCGCCAACCAACGTTAATGAGCGCAATCCAGGTTTTAAGAGTTGCCGATTCATAGCTACGCCTCATAACTAATTAACTGAACTTAAGGGTCGAGATGAACATTCCACTGATGGGTAGACGTGGGTTACTTCGCGTTGCACCAAAGCTTTTTCTTGCTCGATTAAATCGACTATTCCGCCGCCATTACGGATAGCATCAACGTAGCGTTCGGCAAATTGGGCCATCGCCTTAAATTTGCCCTGAGGTCGAAGACGCACGAGCATCAAATCTCTGAGTTCTTGTTCGTCCGGGTTATTAGCAACCGCTGCGATCTGAACAGCCCCAGGGTAAAAGCGGCAATACAGATAGTGCCCGTCGATGTCTAGAAGCCAGTTTGAGTACATCTCAGTTCTTTTCGGGAAAAAGGCCTCAGTTGCGTTCTTTGAAATCACATCCCTGGGATAGCCCAGCAACGTTTCAAAGGAATCCACCGCAACGGTCTGGATACGGCCAATCAGCTTGGTGCCCATGTTTTGCATGACCTTGGCTCCCGACACCGATTTCATAATGGTGTCGGGGTCTTGGGCCGATAGCATGACGCGAATTCCCGCCTTAGCACCGTTCGCGCATAATCGGCCAATCAACTGGGATATCGTCTTGTATTCAAAGAGAATCGGTGACTCATCAATGAAGAAAATTGACTTGGGGCTGCCCAGGGCGCGACGAAGTGCAGCAGAATAGGCAGAGAGCGAAAGAATCGCTGCCTCATTTTCATTACTCAAGTTTCTTAGAGCAAAGACTAGGAGCTGAGCGTCAGTGCGGAAAGAACTAGCCCGACCGATCGCTTTGCCAATCCGCGATTTTAGCCAGTAGTTTAGTTGAAGCCTAATGTGGCTAGCGGCATTGCCGATTTCATCACTCCCGCTTTCTTCTAGCTCTAGTTTTTCAAAAGAGCAAAAATCAATGAAGTCTTTAAGGGTAGGCATATTTTTCCATGCCTCACTGCCAAATCCAGCCAATTCAGCCGCTTTATATCGACCCAATATTGCGGCATCGACAAAGAATTTACTTAATGCCCTACCAATCAAGCTCCGGACTGTTTGCTCAAGCAATTGCTGATTCTCGGTGGATGGCAATACCATCGTGACCAGGGCCGACTCTAAGAACGCAATATAGTCTTGCATGCGCTCCTCTCGATCCTCGGGGCTTAGACCGTTGAGCGTTGGCAGCTCCAGCAGGTTGTTGGACTCTCTCCCAATATCGAAATAGGCAGCGTGGTTGCCAAGGAATTTGGCATAGTCGGTAAAGGTCGAGGTACCATCCGGTTTGGGATAGTCCAGGCAAACAATGGGGTAACCCTTCGCCAAAAACATCGACAGCATCCCTGATACGCACACCGACTTACCTGAGCGGGTGGTGCCAAAAACGGCTATATTTCGGTGTTCATTAATGAAGTCGATCTTGACCGGACTCCCGCCCTCATCTGCAATCAGCTCAAAACCTTGCTTGCTAACCGGGCGAGTCATGGTGAGCGGAATCAGGCCGGGAGCCTCGCTGCTGAGATAGGTCTGCGTCCGGTTGTACGGGGCCATCAGCAGCTTCTCCCACGCCAGCATGGGATGGCACTGGAGCCAATGCTGCCATGCAACCTCGGGTTCTCTGACCACTTTCGCAGGCAGTAGAAAACCCTCAGCCATGTGCCGACAGGCTTCCGACAGCTTGGCCCGACTGGAGCGGTGGATCATTACCACCGTTGCGACTTTGACTGGGATTGCACCCTCGATAATTTTTGCGGTCGCTTCTACCGACTTCTGCATCTTGATGCTGGCCCCAACATCAATTGAGTCGGAGCCGAGGACTGCATTATTCGACTGTTTTATCAGCCGCTGCATTTGGGTTTTGACAATCGCCTGATTCGCCGGGGCAATCTGGCAAATGATTTCAGTATCCACCACCTGATGGCGGCAGAGCACATCCCAGAGATATCTCAGCTGGGCACGCATGTTGCTAAAACCAACAGGCTTGGCCACAAACGGCATAACGGCAACATATTTGCCCCTCACCCTAACCCAGGCGCGATCCGCATCGGGGACGGTCATTTCACCGCCCTCGCCCTGAATCAACAGCGACTTTGGATCGTATTCGCTGGTAGATTCTTCAGTGATTGTCCGCCCATCAAACGTTAGGGGGTTGGGGACATTGGGAGGCTGGCTCGTATTGAAAATGTCCCAGGTCTTACCCCAAAGATCCTCCGCAGACATAGGGGAAACTTCAAGTCCCATTTTGATCGCTAACAGGGACTCCCAACGCATGTACCCCTCTTCAAAGGCAGAGTTAAACATCTCCTCAAATTGGCGCATGACAACGCTCTTACCCTTGCCTTTGAACCCTTCCCAGAAGGACACCAGGGAGGCCAGTGCTCTCTCAATCGGGTCAGCCTCAGCCCCAGCGCGATCGTCTCCAGCAATGGTGTAGGTGCAGTAAATGGTCATGGTTTTGACCTTGCGCACCCCTTGGCTGGCCAGGTCTTGGGCACGTTTCTTTTCACTCAGAAGAATCAGCTTGATCTCTGGCGATGGGGCCGACGCAATCAGCTCATCTAGCTCAGTCTGGCGATCTCGATCGGTAGCGAAGCTACTGAGTTGAACCGTCATCGTGCCATTACGAGGCAGTTCCTTAAGCCCAGACTCTAGCCGCTCAACCGTGGGGAAAATCTGCTCAGACCGCAACGTGTCATGTAGCCCCCGGCAGGTAAATCCAAACACCAGACGATAGCTATTTTTGTGGGATAAAAGAGCTGCCCCTACACTCCGGCCTTTCATCTTGAACCTGACAAAGGTTCTGAGGCTACAAAAATCTTCAAACGCCTTTAGCGTCGTCTTTGTGGGTCCCCCCTTTGATGACTTAAGAGACTTTACATTGCGTTTTCCGAGCTTTCCACTTGTCATGCGCTTGACTCTCTGATTGTGCCAAAACGTTTCTCAGAAATAATCTACCCTTGGCCGATTTCTAGATTTTTTGGGTGTTTTTCTTCGCTTTTCTCGTTTTTTAATCTTCTTGCGCGGATTGAGGTCAGGGTACGGCGCGAGTGGCGTGAAATAAGTGAGGTGGCCGTAGCACCAGCTGGGAGGTGAATGAAACTTGGAGAGGAAACGGGATGCATCAGACCCCGTCAGCACCCACCAGGTCGCCGCCCCCCAGCCGATGCATAAAATCGTCGGTATCCACCCAGCCCCAAAGATTCGATTGACAATAACGATATTGAACAGGGCAATCACACACCAGGGAACCAGCTGATCTGCTGGAATCGGCCCAAACCCTGGCTTCATATTGATCGCCCCGTTTACCGGGACAAAATCGTCGGGGTGTCCCAACATAGAGGATTAGTCTCTGCTGAAGAATAGAGTTGTATAACCGTTTGCCCTTACATCCCAATGACCATCGCTCTAGCCACAGCCATTGGGATGGGAGTCGCGTCATACCAGGCATCGCTTGTATCGAGCTAACCACCACGGGCTAGGCTCCACCAATTACCAGGGTCGCCAGCACATCCCCAATGACCACCGCCATAACGATAATCATGGGAGCGCGGGCCAGCTGCTGCCAATCGTCGTCATTTCTGGCCGATTGAATAACGCGCACCAGAGAAACCGCGATATAGAGTAAAAACAGTGCTCGAATTACCCCAAACACCAGGGGAACAACATCCCCAGCATCAGGGAAAGTGGTATTAAAGAAATCTTCAGCTACCTGAAAGAACTGCGCAAACAACGGGTTCGTTTGGCTCATCCAGAGGCTAGAACCAAAGAGGAGGCCCAGCACCAGCCGAAAGACACGGGGGGAGCCAATCTTCTTCAAGATGCGACTGGCGACAACATCCTTTTTCGCGGCCCGACGCAGAATCATCGCGACAGCCATACACAGGCCCGAGCCGATCGCCATCGTGGGGGATAACTGAAGCAGTCGGAGTCCGGCAAAACCGCCGATCGCAAGCCAAGGCAGCACTTTAACGACAGAGCGGAGGAATCGATTTTCAGATAGGGCCTTAAACACATTGGCTTGACTGGCCGATAGCGATTGGGCAACGCCTCGATCTCTCATGCATTGAACAACCTTGGCTGAAAACCGAGAGGCCGCTGCCCGTTCTTCAATACTCAAAGGTTTGAACGTAGTTGTGTTCATAGCGGAACCACAGGGGGAAAAGGATAGATGGATCAAACCGGGGTTTAACCCTGGGAAAACCCTATCAACCGAATTTCGCCCCCATGTCGCAAGCCCTCTTGTTTTGGCTAAGTTTGGTTGCGAACTAATTCCAACCATATATGTGAGATGAAGAAATACTAAAAAACATGTTGAAGTACACCTATTGGCAGCGACTTCTAAAGAAAACCTAAAAGCTACGGACTATCCCCGACAAACCACGGAAAGATTGCCGAAAGTAGTAATTCAAAGGTATGGTGTCGTGAGAGCACTTATAGTCTGCAACGAGCCTGAACATCTAGCTACCTTGGCGCAATGCCTGGATGAAGCAGGTCACGAGGTCAACATCTGCAACTGCGAGACATCGCTAACTGTCATCGGCCAGGACAAGCCAGACCTAATCTTTGTCGCAACCTGGAATATCCTGTCGCTGCCCAGTTTTTTCCTTCAGTTTCAACGGCTGTATGCGCCGCTGAATAATGGCTACAGCCCCGTTATCATCGCCATCACCAATCACGAGTCACTAGATGTAGGGCACCTCTATAACATGGGGTTTGACCTAGTTGCCGAGATGCCCGTCAGAGAGCTGGTGCTGATGGCCCAAGTGGCCGCTATCGATCGCAGAATAGGCTTATCTCGCAGAACAGTGAGCTCGGATCATCTGCTTGTGAACCTACACACCCACGATGTCTTTGTTAAAACTCAGCAGGGAAGACTGCTGACCCACCTGAGCATCGGGCAAGTTCAGTTCATCTTGCTCAAGTATTTTATGCAGCACCCAAAACGAATTTGGACGCGACCAGAGTTGCTAGAACGCTTGGGCGACGAAGTGGAATCCACCAGGATCATGGACACCTTTGACCTTCGCTTGATTGATGGCAATGTTTACCGCCTCCGAAGAGCCATCAAAATTGCCCTGGACGGCCTCGCCGAGCCCTGGCAGGTAGGGCAGGGGTTTCGAGAAGGCTTTTTGCACACTGAGAGGGCCGGAGGTTACTTTTTTTGTGATGCGATCGTGCTGCACCAAGACATATCCTCAGCCATCAAGAGCACTGCCCCGACGCAATTTTTGCCCTGTGCCACCTGTGGACGCACCACCCCGGAAGGCTGCACCCAGTGCCTTGCGGGTCAAATCAGTCAAGCCAACCTCACCAGTCCGGCGCTGCTCATTAAAGACCAAGCCTAAAGGCCGATGGCCGAGCTATAAAAGCGACTTTGCCCTGAATGCGCTCTGCAGGCACCGGGCCAAGATAACGAGAGTCGTAGGAATGCTCCCGGTTATCGCCCATCAGAAAATAGTGCTCGAAAGGAACTTTAACTAAAGCTAGATTTTCGTCATGCCTTACAGTATAGGGTTGTGAGAAGATCTGACCGTTGACATAGACATCGCCATTGACGATTTGTACCTCATCTCCCGGCAGCCCTACGACTCGTTTGACGAAGCGAACTTTTTCTTTATTCCAGAGACCACCTCTAAAACCAGAGTCAAAAGCTACAATGTCGCCCCGTTCTGGGTCTTTGGTGAAGTACTGCATGTTGTTCACCAGGACACGATCGCCCTCTTGCAAGACAGGCTCCATCGACCCACTGGGAATGTGGCTAATGGGGGCAAGCAACCGGAGAACCAACAGCAGAGGTACGCCAATACCACCGATCGCAGCCACATCAGCAAGCGACGCCCGAATTATTTTCGCCTCACCGGGGCTAATAAACTGCACCATCATTTACTCCTCAAATAGCGCTACGAAATCAGCGGCTTTCGCCGAGAGCGATCCTGAAAGCAATTCAATATTGGCCAACAGCTTCATCTGAGACGCATTTAGAGGACGACCAGAAAACCGATCACAAATATCCTCTAAATCTCGCGTCACCTCAACCAGATCGGTTAGCAAGTTCCTCCCCGCCAAAGGCGCAAAGGAGTCTTCGCCATCGTTCAGTAGTTCATTGAGCAGGGGGCCAAACAGATCAATGGCGGCAGCATCCCGCCCCAGCACTCTGTCCTGCCTTGAACTGCGATCGCCTGATCCGACCTCCATACTCGCCCTCCAAAGCACTGAATTGAACTATAAATTCCAAATATCCCCTGCATATAGCGACAGGATGCGAGACACGATTCTTAACCCAAGCCTCAAACCAGGGGTGCCGTTGGTCGCGTAGGGCTGAATTTCAGGGGTATCGTCTATCTCAGTTGGCCTGTCCCAGGGTTCAATAAGCTTGACCGTTGGGTATAGCTGACGAATCCAGTTAGCCCTGATAGAAAGCGGTACAGAGGTTGTTTCGGGGCAATCATAGACCAGGACGATTACCTCATCCATCACTTCCATGGCCGTCAATCAGCAACATGGCCAGGTCGTGTACCTGCGACCAGGTTAGCCATATCGACAGGTTATGATTGGATGAAATAGATGTTGAGGTGGTGCCATGTCGCTGCTAACCCTGGTAATTGGCGCTTCGACGGCGATCGGGCTGAGCTACTTTAGTGCAGACCTCTACCGCAATCGGCGCAGAACAACCGAAAAACCCGCGACGACGACAGATCTAACCTGCTACGAGGTGGGCGTTCTCGATGGGAACGATCTTCAGTCTGCGGGGGATGCTGTTGGCCATGCCGGACACGAAATTGCGGCAGCTTCTAGCAAATGTGTAGAGGGCAACATCGGCCACTGCGTCGAGGTAATCGCTCACGTGATCGCCCACCATTAGTCATCACTAGAGTGAAATATAGCCCTATCCAGTAGACTACTAAAACGTTGTGCCCAGCCCGGTGTAGATTGCCAGCCGCGACCAGCCCAGACAACCCAGCCCCAACCACAATGCAGTTATAGATAGTTGGCATTCTGTCACCTCTGCTGTGGGAAGGGATGACCCAGACAGCCCTCGAACACAGCACTTTAGCCTGTCCAGGCCAAAATCAGGTCGATCGATTATGCCGTTTCTCTAGACGGCGATCGCCCTTGGTCCCTAGCATTATTCCAGCTTTAGTTAAAGCTAGATTTTCCCATCACAGCTAGGGCGGATGGGCTGAGGATTTAAGTTTTGCGTCGCTCTCGGTCAGGGTTAGTGGGAGTGCCGCTAGAAAATATGCAAGAAGTGCAAATAGTTGGGATGGTGGGCTATGGGGTGGCGGCTCTGATAGCATTTTTGGTGCTGGGGAAGGGGGTTGGGCAGTGGAGATGCGATCGCCGCCTGTGACCCCCAAGGTGCAGTAGCATGGCAATCGAGAGCCTGATCAGATTGGCCCACTGTGCTTGACCTATTGGGAGAACTGCTATGCCTCATCTCTGGCCGTCGCTGAGTCTAGACGATTGGCAAGACACCTGCACGACTCTGCACCTGTGGACGCAGATTGTGGGCAAAATCCGCTTGGTGCAAACGCCGTGGATGAACCACTCGTGGCATGTGCCGCTGTACCTGACGGCGCGGGGGCTGACGACGGGCACCATCCCCCACGATGACCAAATTTTTCAAATCGACTGCGACTTTTTTGACCACCAGCTGCGCATTGTCACCAGTGCGGGGCAGGAGCGATCGGTGGCGCTGCAACCGCGCACCGTGGCAGACTTTTACCAGGCGGTGATGACGGCCTTGGTGGAGTTGGGGGTTGCCGTGCGCATCCACACCACACCAAACGAAATTCCCGACGCGATACCTTTCGAGCAGGATGACATCCATGGAGCCTACGATGCCGAGGCCGCCCAGCGGTTTTGGCGGGTGCTGTTGCAATCTGATCGCGTCTTCCATGAGTTTCGCTCCCACTTTTGTGGCAAGGTCAGCCCGGTACATTTTTTCTGGGGCAGCTTTGATCTGGCAGTGACGCGGTTTTCGGGACGGTCTGCGCCGCCGCATCCGGGGGGTGTGCCCAACCTGCCGGATGATGTGGCTCAGGAGGCTTACTGCCAGGAGGTCAGCAGTGCTGGGTTTTGGCCGGGTACTGGCCTGGGCTATCCGGCGTTTTATTCCTACGCCTATCCGGTGCCGGAGGGGTTTAAAGACGCCACTGTGCAGCCGGAGGCGGCGTTTTTCCATGAGGGATTGGGTGAGTTTGTTTTGCCCTACGAGGCGGTGCGCGAGGCGGATGATCCTGACCAGGCGTTGCTGGGGTTTCTGCACAGCACCTACGAGGCGGCAGCTGAATTAGCGGGGTGGGATGTTGCTGGGCTGAAGCAGACTTGGTTTAAGTGAGGGCGGTTTGTGAGGCTAAGGGTGAAGATTAAGGTGTGCGATCGCGGCTAGAGCTGAGAGGCTAGTTATACTGATTTTTTCTACCTAATCATCCATATAGGGCAATTAAGCTGATGTATTTCTGCCTAATCATTCCTACAGAGGCATTAGGCTGCCAAATTTCTACCTAATCTGCCATATAGGCGTATTAGGCAATTTTTTCTCTAATAATGAGTTAGGCGGAATAAGATAAGCTATTCAGAATATGTTCAGTAGATGAATACATGAATATAAACGCATCTATTATCGACCAACGCTTAGTATCAATCGTCAACGATATCCGTCAAAAGGCTTCTGAAGAATTACGAATCAGAGATGAAAGCAGACTTAAGTCTCTGGCCTTTGTATACCTGTGTGTTAAAACCATCTTAGATTTAGATGGCGATGACGCTTTTGATTGCCTAACCGAAGGAGGTGGCGATTTTGGAGTAGATGCTATGCATATCTCCGAAGAATATGATGGTGAGTTTACAGTTAATTTATTTCAGGCAAAGTATAAGAATAACCTGGAGGGGAGTTCTAACTTTCCTGAAGAAGGTATAGAAAATCTAATTAACGCAATTCAATACTTATTTAATCCAGCAGCTAGATTAGAACATATTAATGAACGACTACTCGTAAAAGTGGAAGAAGCCCGTAGCCTGATTCGAGATGGCTATATTCCGCAAGTTCGGGCACTAGCTTGCAACAACGGGCTGAAATGGAATGCATCTGCTCAAGAAGCTATTGAACGTACCGGATTTGGCGATCAGGTGACGTGGGAACATGTTAATCACGAGCGTTTAGTCAAAATTCTCCAAGCTTCTAGACCTGTAAAGGATACTTTGCAGCTAAGTGGCAAAGCCATCGTTGAAGATATGGAGTTTAGCCGAGTACTTGTAGGTAGGATTTCCGTAACCGAAATTACCGCCCTTATAGAGCGACACGGAGAACGGTTATTAGAGCGCAATATTCGTCGCTACTTAGGTTTGCAAGGAAATCGTGTAAATGAAGGTATCCGCCATACTTTGACTAGCGATGAAAAAAATAATTTTTACTTTTACAACAATGGAGTAACTCTGACTTGTGATAGTTTCTCATACAACGCACTGCAAGATGGTGATTATCAGGTGCGTGTTGAGAATTTGCAAATCATTAACGGTGGTCAAACATGTATGACTATATTTAAAACCTTGCGAGAACCTGTTTTGCTTCACCAAAATTCCCAGGCTTTTGTTCTTCTTCGGCTCTATCAATTACCTCGTGATAATGAAGGTTTAGTTCAAAGAATTACCTACGCCACCAATAGTCAAAATCCAGTTGATCTCAAAGATTTACGCGCTAATGATGAGCGTCAGCAAAGGTTGGGAATGGATATTCAGCAATTGGGATTTAATTATCGGCGTAAGCGTTCTGATACTAGTACTCGTCCTACCGATATTATTACAGGAGTGGCTGCTGAAGCAGTCTTATCTGTTTGGAGAAGAAAACCTCATCAGGCAAAGTTCTTCTCTCGTGAACATTTTGGAAAACTGTATGATTTAATCTTTACTGGTCAATTAAATGGAGCACAAGTTGTAATAGCTGTTCAGCTTTACAGAATTGCAGAAAATCGCCGCAAAAGACCAGAGCCTACTGACCCAGGCTTTGTTCGCTATGCTTCATGCTTTATTGCGATGCAGATGGGACAAAGACTTCTGACAGATATGAACGTTCAAATGAAAGATATTAGCCATCAAAACTTCCAATTAGCCCAACAGCTTATTAACCAAAACGATGAAGCGTATTTCAATGCCTCAGTACAAGATATTCAACAGGCGCTTCAGGATCTTTATGGGGAGCAAGAGATTTCCTTGCAGCAACTATCTGCGACATTTAGACGTGGGGATTTAATAAGTAGACTTCCATGAATTAAACCAGCCCAATCATTTGACTCCGTAATGGCTTTGTTGCATGAATAGGTCAAGCATCACGAGTTCCCTCGTAAGGCCAGTGAATTAAGCTTCAACCGGATAGCTCTGAGGCTTGGCCAGTTGAATCATGCGATTGAGCGCCGCACATTGCAAGAAGAGCTCGACGGCCTGATTGTCAAAGGTGCGAGACCGGACTTGGCCCCCAAAGGTGACCTTGAGGCGAAACATTGTGGTTTCAGCCAGCGACCGACGATGATAGCCACTCTCTTGCTTCCAGGCGGCACGACCCACCTGGTCAATGCGCTGCAAGATTTGGTCTCTGGGGTGGGTGGGAACCGTCTCCTGGGGGCGGCAAGGTCGGGCATCATGGCGAGGGGGAATCGTCGCCACAGCGGTGCGCTGGGCAATCGCCTCATGGCAAGCAAAGGTATCGTAAGCTCCATCGCCGGAGACTTGAGTGATCTCACCGGCAATGCCGTCCAGCAAACTGGGCAATAGTTCGCTGTCGTGAAAGTCGTTGGTGGTGACCTCAGCCACGACGATTTCACCGGTGGCCTCATCGACACCGAGATGGAGCTTTCGCCAGGTACGCCGCTTGCTCACGCCGTGCTGTCGGGCTTTCCATTCCCCTTCCCCGTAGACTTTGATACCGGTGGAATCCACCACGATATGGCGTGCCCCACCGGCCGGCTGTACCGGCATGGCGACTGATACTAAATCCGAGTCACATACCCCCGAAACGATTAGGCTTGTCATGCGGGCCACCAATGATAGTTAGTTAGGGCCTTAATCTCGGATTGCATCGACAGCAGAGTGCGGCAGCGGGCCTCAAGGACATCTTCGAGATCACTGAGGGCGTCAAAGCAGCGATTGACTAAGGGCTCATCGGCGAGTCGCCAGAGCCGTTCTGCCGGCTGTAACTCGGGTGAGTAAGGCGGCAAGACCTCTAGATGGATGCCGTCGGGTATCACCAGGTCTTTGCAGGTGTGCCATCCAGCCCCATCGATGACCAACAAAATCCGCTTGTGAGGGCCAGCCCCGACTTGATCTGCAAAGGTGGCTAGGGCTTGGTTAAACCAATCGCTATTCACCCGAGGCAGAATCAGCCACTCGGTATCGCCGGTTGTGGGATGAACAAACCCGTAGAGGTACGTCCACTCATAGCGTGGGTCAACCAGGGCCAACGGTCGTTGCCCGACTTTGGCCCACACCTTGCGAATAATCGGTTTCAATCCCAAGCGATGCTCATCAAACGACCACGCTTCGACCAGCGCGTCAGGATATTGCTGTTCTAGTTCAGCCTTACGCTCCGGGAGTTTTTTTAAACGCCTCTTGGGCCTCAGGGTCACCTTTGCGATGCCGGGGACGAGGCACTTGCAGCGATTGCTCCAAGCGCTTGAGATAGTCCCACCCTCGCTGGGGCCAGACCTTCGTTACCCCAGTGACCTCAGCGATGACGCGCGCCACCTTGGGCCCACTCCAGACCCCGTCATCGTCCGGGGGCGATTGCAATCGAGCTTCCAAGGCTTCGAGCTGCTTGGGGTTGAGCAGACTCCGTGACTGTTGCGGTCGCTGGTCTTTGCGGCGATTGCGCAGCCCATCAGCGCCATCACGGTTGTAATCTTTCACGACAACTCGGGCGTAGTCGTAGTGAAAGCCCACAGCTTTAGCGGCATCAGTCAGCGTCGTTTGTGTGTGAACCAGCCACAGCAGATGCCAACGTCGAGACTCGACCGGGTCAACGCTAGCTCGATAACGCGCTTTAAGCTCGTCGGCTGAAAAATGAGGTTCGAGATGGAGGGGTCTAGGCATCCCTCAACCCTACACTATTCCGGAGGTATACAAGTCGGATTTGGTATGACAACCCTCCCAACCGTCGCGATACCGTACTGTGGTCAGGCACTGGCAGCGCAATGTGCATCAGCTGAAACACCGATTCGACAAAGCCCTGCCCTTGACGCCCAGCCAGATTGAAGAGGCTCTTGAGGGTCGCCACCGTCGCAATCGCCACATCACTGTATGTGCAAGAGGCCCCTCGCCGTCCGGTCGCTGTGCTCACTAACCATTGCTCAAGAACGTCCTCACTCAACCACACGGTGAGGCTGCCGCGCTGCTTCAGACCAGCGGTATACTCAGACCAGTTACGGACTCGGTACTGCATCGGCGTCAGGTTTTGGGTGGTACTTAAACCTTAAGCCATCACCCCGTCCGTAACGCCCCTTTTATGCAACAACGCCCTCCGTAATTAGTCACCGCGATAAGGAAGGCTCAATGAGAAAGCCTTCAGAGACCGAGGATTATCCTGGTGAAAGAGCGGGGGCAAGCAACCTGATAAGGCAATGAGTTCAAAGAGATGGTCTACGGCATTTTTACCTTGACGGCGCATGGATTCGATAAAGCTGAACATCATCGCAACTAACTGAGCGCTCCAGTCACTTCTAGCATCACCCGTGACTTTTCGATGAATTACCACTGGTCGTAAGCCTCGCTCGGCATCATCGTTGTCGGGGCTAACCTCAGGGCGAGTGAGAAACGTAAACCAATCTGACCAATGCCTGCGAAACCAGTTGCTCAAGGCTTGGGAATCAGCGGCCAACGCCGTTTGAATGGGGCGGTAAACGAACCGCACGACGGCAACGAGCACGAGCAAAACAACACGCACATCGTTTAGGCGGATCTGGAGCCCTAAAACTTAATGGCTATATTCAAGTCAAATGACCCACTAGTAGCGGTGAGCCTGGCTCAAAAATCAGCAATTAAACCATGCTAGTGAAGAGTAAACCAATCAGGACAGTGAAATTCCTTTTTCTTCGGCAATAGCTTCAATTTTTTCTAGCACCGAGTCAACTTGAGCGAGATGTTCCTGCACCCTTTGGTCATTCAAAAGCGACTTTCGCCTGCGAATACTCTTCAAGCGAGTATAGATGCGCTCTTGAACCGGAACAGCAGTCATGATAATTCCAGAATTATCGTCATCGCTTTGAGGCTGGGTTGCTGGCATGATAATTCCGGAATTATCAACCACATCGCGAGGGTTTATCCTTTGCGACTGTTCAACGTGTTTTAGGTGATCAATCTTTTCCTGAAGCTGAGTCTTGGTGGCTGTTTTGCTGAACTCGATCAAAGCAGCTTGATGCTGTTCCGGTGTTCTGTTGATTAAAGTAGCGCTGGTAGGACTAATCTCCCCAGAGCGTACAGCCTCAATGATTTGAGGATTGAGGTTCAGCAGTGGCAGGCGATTGGAAACAAAACTGCTGACCTTCAAGCCAAACTCTTCTAGAACAGCTTCGATGATAGCTACCTTGTCACCATTGGCTTCGACCAGCTCAGCACCATCTCCCCTCGATTGATAGTTTTTGATCGCTATCAAAAATTGCTTGACCTCTTCAAAGGTTTGCCCCAGTCTAAGCTTGAGCAGACTGAGGATAGAATCTGTCTCCTCAATAGCGCTAATCTCTTCGCTCAAAAGATGGGCAATCAAGGCAACTTCGAGCGCAGTTTCATCGATCATCTCAACAACCATAGCCGGGATGAAGTCAATCTTGAGCTCTATACAACAGCGCCAGCGCCGTTCTCCGCTAATGGTCTCGTAAAGACCGTCGGCGGCGCGGCGCACCAAAATTGGCTCTAAGACCTGACCGTGTTTTTGGATAGAGTCTCGCAGCTTAGCCAACTTTTCGGGGTCGAAATAGCGCCGGGGTTGCTTCAAGTTGTCCGGCAGTCGCAAAGCCATGATCTGGGAAACCGGAATTTGAATAAAGCTAGGTTCTCCAGATCCATTGGATTGGGTCAGTTTGAGCTGCTCAATCTCGGCCCTGAGGCGATCCAACTCTTCTTCTTTCTGAGCCCCAACGGCTTGCTCAAACATACTGGTCATAGGGCGTCTGCTATTTCTTGCCATTAGTTCTCTCCTTCGGTTGCTTGGGTGATGGCGATCGCAATGTCTTTGTAAATCTCGTTGATGGGTTCTTTGGGCCGGTAGATACCCAATGGCAAACCAACCGCAGCGGCATTTGCGATATAGGCACTGTCCCTAATCGTGGGGAATAGAGGGATTTTCATCTGGTCAAGAATGGCAGGTAAGCTCTCAACCCCCTCAAACTGAGATAGACCCAGGTTGTCTCGGTGCATAGCCCGATCTTTGAACCCGTTGGGGACGACCCCTAAAATTTCTGGCGTTGGCTTGAGGCGTAGATCGCGACGAGTTTCATAAATCCAATTCAGCAATTTCGCTAGAGCGTCGATGTCCTTGTCTTCTGGCTTCAGGGTTAGCAAAATATGGGTTGATGCAGCCAAGGCAACTGTGTGCACCTGCTCAATGGTACCTGGACAGTCAAAAATGACTACATCGTGGGGGA
The DNA here is from genome assembly GCF_032813545.1 of Nodosilinea sp. E11. Taxonomy (NCBI): domain Bacteria; kingdom Bacillati; phylum Cyanobacteriota; class Cyanophyceae; order Nodosilineales; family Nodosilineaceae; genus Nodosilinea; species Nodosilinea sp. E11. Next base: position 351,165 of record NZ_CP136514.1, on the reverse strand, counting down.
GAGGATGATCTTCTAATTTGTCAGCAAGAAGGTATTCACCCCGCTTTGTCAGCACCAGGCGTTGAGATGTTTCGGTGAGAACCAGCCCCCCCAAGCAGGCGTCAATGCCTGAAATGACATCTTGCCACACTGGATTGAAGGGATAATCGCCTGAAAATTCTGGTCTTAAAACATAATCGACTGTTTCATCGGCGTTGAGCGGATCTTCTAAACCACAAAACAGGGTTAAGGAGCCATTCGGATCGCAGCCAAATAGGGCAACTTTTTTGCCCATACTAGCTAGCTGGTAGGCAAGATTCACTGCCAACGTGGTCTTACCGACACCACCGCTGTTTGACATGATGGCAATTCGTTTTTGCAGCATGATTGTTGATTGGCCTGGGTAGCGTAGCCTGCCCCTATAGTATTAGGCGCAAGCTGATAATTCCAGTCTTTAGTGAGAATTCCTAATCTTTGTCGTTAATGTCAACTCGGGATAAACTCACCAATCTTTTCCCCTCCAGGGAGGGGCAGGGGTGGATCTGCTCTAGTCGTCAGCGTCTTCGCTAAAGAAAGTATCACCATCGCCGTAGGCAATTGACCTACCCGCCCTCCGGGAACCCTTCTTAGGAGGGGATGTAGCGGACTTGTGTTCTACATGGGGATTCAGTTGAACTGACGTCCTCTTAACAATCTATATGGAGGACAGCATGATAATTCTGGAATTATCACGGTCTTTGGAAAAGGGGCCTTAGAACTGGTTGAGTCTCCAGGCAGGAAAGCGTTCTTGGAAAAGCACAGTCATCATGCATGCTATGCCTTGGTGGGGGCAGTAGATACTAATATATGCAGGCTGTAAAAGGACTGGTCCGCGACTTCTAGCTTAAACCCACCCAAAAGCAGACATAACCACAGCTGCACTAACGGCCATCCCAATTGCTCTCGGAGCTGTAAAAGATAGATCGGTTGTGGATGAGATTGAAACCAGGCGGTAATTTCAGCTACCCAATCCTGCACTCGTTCCTCATGGGCCACAGCCAGGGATGCCGCTTTTTGCTCAGCCAGTTCTACCTGGTCTAGCATTTTCAAGATATTTTCTTTCGGCACCGCCCCTACAACTGTCTCATCATCTGACTTTGGGTCAGTGGGCTTAGCTTTATGTCTTCGTTTGACTGGGGCCGTTAACTCAGACAGGTCTACGTGCTGTGTCTGTCTAACAAGGCCCTGCAACCAATCACTGGGCAGGGCAGGATCTTGGGGGTCATGGGTATTCTCCCAGTCATCTAATAGCGATCGCGCCTTAGACCAGTGCAGCTCAGCCAATTGCTCGATCGCCCTCCCCCCGAGCTGAAGCTGGTCTTGAATCGCTAATTGAGCCCAAAATGGTTCAATCTGCTGCCACAGAGATTGAACGTCTGCCAGCAGCGGATTTTCGGCGGCATCTTCTAGAACCAATTCCAACTCCAGTTCCAGTTGCTTAAAGTTCATTGGCTCTGCTCAGCAACTAAATGAGGTTTAAGCGGGCAGGTTTTGATCGGGCACTCCGTGGGTTCTAGGCGGATTTCGGGCTCAAATTTTGTAATTCCATACCGTTCCCGCAGGGTCTTTAGCACATCCATTAAGTACTCTTGGATCTTTTGGTTTCTCATTCCAGCGCAATGGATGGGGGTTACATCGAGCAAATGCTGCTCCCCCTCCCACACAGAAACCGATAGGGCGTGTAAGGGGGCATCTTGGCGTTTCTGGCGATAGAGGTATAGGTAAGCAACTGGCTTTAGTGCGATCGCGATGGAAATAGTTTCGGGGGCTTGGCCCGACTGATTTTCCTGGGCAGATTGGCGATAGGTGCTGCGGCGAGAGGCATTGTTGTCGCGACGGTTGCGATAGTGCGATCGCCGACGATGACAACGGCTTTCTTCCCAACAAGCATCGCCCTGCTCTCCATGCAGCTGCCGGGCCTCATCGACAGAAAGCTGGGCACAGTGGAGGCATTTCAGATTAATTCGTCTAGGCATAGCCCTGGTGCATCTTGAGACTTAGCAAACTGACGGGAAAAAGCCATTCAACGTTCATCCAAGAGGCTGTAATCACCTCAGATAGGCCCATCACGGGCCTCGACCTCAATTTATGCCTACCCCTTGCTATTTAGTGTAAGTTTTAGTGTAAGCAGTCTTTCTCTTACATTGTAATTAATTGCTCCCTGCATAGATCGAAGGAAACGGCGATCAACAAAAGACGAAGCAAGGCTCACCAAAAAATTACTTACACTAAAACTTACACAACCAGTGATGTACGGCCTCAGCGCAAGCCAAGACTCTGGCCAATGACCTCATCACTCCCTACTTTCGATCCTGGCTGAAGGGAAGTGAACCAGATTGGCAGAGCCTTCAAATTTCTTCGCCTAACCTGAGTTCAGGTCTACTGTCCCCTCTCAAGGAGGGGACAGTAGACCTGATTCTATAGGGAGTTGTCTCATCCCGAACTCAGGTCCGCGTAGGTATCGAAGCAGCTCATCACTTCCCTTATATGGGGTTCGTAGCTCTGCTCTAGCTGGCCAGGCGCTGCCAAAGGCGAGAGATCTCGACCAGCAGGGTCTGAATGTTTTGGGTGAAGACGCGGTGCGCGGTGCTGTTGGATTCGCGATCGCGGCGCATTTCTGCCAGTTGTTCGTCAAGACTCTGCCTCCAGGCCACGCGATCGGCCCTGGCCTCTTCGAGCAGAGTGGCAAACCGCTGGTTGTGTTCTTCGTGCAGGGCGTCGAAGCGCACTCGGTCGAGGCCCTGGTTGTGGGCGTTGTCTTCAATGCGCACGGCGAGGTCAGCTCGGGTGGAGCTGGTGGCCTCTTCGGTATCGATGGCGACCTCTTCGATGCGTTAGCTCAGGCTTCTACTGCCCTGGCGATCGTCCACAGCAACGCCAGGGCAGTAGAAGCCTGGGTTCGTTCTAGCTGCGTCTGGGTACTATCAACCCGAACCTCGGTGCGTTCTAGCTGAACTTGAGTCCGTTCAACCTGCGCCTCGGTGCGTTCGAGTTGAATTTGGGTGCGTTCAGCCTGGGCTTCGGTGCGCTCAATCTGAGCCTGGGGGCGTTCAATCTGCGCTTCGGTACGTTCGAGCTGAGCCTGCATCTGCTGTTGCCCGGCATTAAACGCAGCTTGCCCCTCAGCCAATGCCTCAAGGATGGCTTCTATGCGATCAAGTCGTTCAACACTGGCAGTCATAGGGGTAATGTCGTCGGTTGATGCCCCCACATTTATACATAGGTATCAAGAAAACTAGACAGCGAGTCACCGACGATACCCATGAGGTGCAGTCCTCAGCTAAACGAGCATCGCCCATTAGACGGTGGCTTTTGGTGGGCGGCGGCCACAGATATTCGAATTTTCGCCAAAGTTTTGAGCTTTAGCTAAAGTTAGATTGTTGCATTGCCCAGGTAAGCAACACCCAAGCCCCCTAACGGCACTTACCATGCCCAAAAAAGCTATCAACCCCGCAGGTGGCACCCCTAAAGCCCTGAGCCCCAAGGGGGCAAAGGTGCAAACCCAGCGCATCGGCATTGACCAGACGGTTTATCTGATCAGGTTTTCGATCAAATCGGGGCCGGGGAGTTGTCAGCTGCCGAAGAGTAATCTGCTCACCAAAACCTCGCTGAACCTGGCAGCGGAGGGAGTGTCCTCTAGTGCCAGGATGAATGACCTGTTTAAAGCGGAGTGGACGGGAGAGCCAATTACTACCCGCAACCCTGACGGTGAGGAGGTCTATTTGATTGTGCCGGGGGATGTGGTGACGATGGCCTGGTGCCACCACAAGCTGACCTACATCGCGCAGTCGGCGCAGTCTCTGGGCGAGTGCCTGGGCAAAGAGGAGGGGTGGATGTTTGCCCCTGAGCAGTTCCCCACGCTGCTGGAGCGCATTGAGCTGGGCCGGGCGCGGGCCAAGCAGCTGGTGACGATTTGCCTGGCGGTGTACGACGAGGCCCACGATCGCCACCTTCAACGGGTTGAGAGAATTGTGGGCAAGATCAAAACGGCTTTGATGAATGAGATCGACCGGGTCTCGGCCAGCATCGATCAGGCGGTGGATGGCGACCCTGCCCCCGCTGACCTGTCCGCCCTGCGATCGGCCCAGCAGCAGCTAGAGATTTTGCCCAAGTTTGAGTTCAAGCTGCTGAAGAAATTTCCAAAGCGAGGCAAGCTGGCGAAAGCGATTCGCTTTGGCAACTCTGAGCCAGAGCCGATGGCGTCGATGGTCGATCTGGTGAAGGAAAATGCTGAGGTCCAAGGGGCAATCGCCCAGGCCGAGGAAGCCACTGCCGCAGCGGCCATCCGGCACATGGCTCTGTACGGCATGTCAGCCCTGCGAGAAACTGTGCAGGAAAAGATCGAACAGATGATCGATGACTTTAACGGGCATGTTGCCGACGCACTCTACACCTTGGACGGGGTAAAAGAGAGAGGTCAGTTCAGTACCCGCATTGCCAATCGGGTGCAGGGGCATTTGGTTCGCCTAGAGGTATTGGCGCAGATCTTGTCACGGCTGCAAGCTTTAGGGGATGGCCGCAACGGCAGCCTTGATCAGGGGGCTATGCTGGCCCAGCTAAGAGAGTTTCAGACGGCGTTTGAGCTGGATGAGCGCAATAGTGGAGAAGGACGCGCTCACCTCTTAGAGCGCCTAGAGAGCTTCCGAGTCGATATGCAAGGGGCTATTTTGGGAGCACAGATGGAGGGCGACGGCGCAGACCGCTTGGCCAGTTGGGCTGAGGTGGGGACGGTGCTACTGGATGAAACGGGCAACAGCAGCGATCTATGCAGCGGGGGCTGAGGTAACTTGGTCTAGCTGCATCGACTCCACAGGCAGTTTCAGTTCCCCGTTGCCCACGGGTACTAATGACTTGAGCCGCTGCCACATCACGGGGCTTGATTGACCCGCAGTTGTAGCAGTGATGGATTCTGGTCGAGAGGTCTTTTTCGTCAATGACCCCAATCGAGACTGGATTATCACTCGACTGGGGCTGTTGCTTCAGCTCAAAACCGGAGCTGCTCGCAGCGCCAGAACGGCAGCCCATAACCTGAATGTGCCCGTTGTCACCGCAATGAAATGGTTGGGTGCCTACCGGGAGAAAGGTATCAATGTCTTGCACACTTACGATGTAGGCGGCAACCCTGGCACCCCGCGCCAGCCGAAGCAGACCCCGAAGCGCTGAGGTCAAAATTTTGTTTTGAGCTTTAGCTAAAGTTCATTTGGATCAATGCCGAGTTCTTTTAGTTTGGCAAAAGCCCGGTCGCGCTCTTCGATCACCTGCTCAGGGTCTTGAAAGCGATCGCCGTTGGGGTAAAACACCTCTAACCCATGGTCAAATAGCTCAAAGCGAATCCCTAGGGTGGGGGAAACCCAGGGAAAGTTCATTGCCATGATGGGGGTAAAATCGCGATCGGAGCTGGAGCGAATGAGGCCCCAAAAATCAAAGGACTCTGGATCGTAGAAGTACATCTCTAGAACGCTGTACTTGCCATAGAAGGCTTGCTTGGCCAGCATTTCCCTGGCCGTATTGCTGGGGGAGAGAATCTCAAAGACGACCTGAGGGGCAATGTTGCCTTCTTCCCATTGCTTATAACTGCCCCGATCGCCATCGGGTCGTCCGAGCACCACTATGACATCTGGGGCTTGGGCCGGAGCGGGGGGTGTCTCGACTTGAACCGGATACCAGAGTAAATCTCCGGCTACAAACGCCCCTTGGTCTTTCAATAGCCGCTTGAGATTACTGACCAGGCGAACAATCCAGCGATACTGGATGGTGTTATCTGCCATGGGCTTGCCATCGGAGTCAGGGTAAAGAACCTGGGGAACGCTGGGGCTTTGAACCATGGGGAAGCTCTTCAGCAAAGGTCAGGATAAACCTATTGTAGTGGCTTTACCTAAGGGTCTCTGACTTGCGGCAGGCGAGATGCCTGCGCGACGGTATTGACTAGTCCTGAGCTGTTTTGCTGTCTTCTGCCACGACTCCGAGCTTCTCGGGGTTGATCTGAAATTGAATATTGGCTGATTTCTTTTTCCCAGGAATCTCCTGTGCTCCTAAGAGATAGCCGTCTTCTCTCAGTTCTTCAACGGTGCGCCAAAAGATTTGGTTGTTTCGGGACGAATTGCGGCCTAGCAGGTCTAAGTTTTTGAACAGATACCGCTTTGAGATACTCAGGTATTGCCCATCGTGCAGCCGATCCCACTTCATACGGCTGGCGAGATAGACCAGCAACTTGGTTTTGTAGTCGTGCTTGGTATTGCCGCCAAGCTTTTGGCTGATGTCTAGGCTGTTGGCAAACAGCACATAATCGCCCGTGCGGGCCGGGCCATCGAAGAACTCTAGGGAAATGGTGTAAGCATCGGCTAACTCGTAGGTGTAATCGGCAGCCTTGAGAAGATCGAAGTTGCGGGGGACATTTTCAATCTCGTAGTCTTTGATGCGCAGTACGCTTTTGATGGTGACCTTTGCGCCCAGATTATCGCCCTTGCGCAGAGACTGGGCGAAGACTAGCTCAGTGCGGTGGAGCGCGACCAGGTCGCGGTGGAGCTGCGATCGCAGCTTTGAAGCAAACCCACCATCCTTCGTTCGCGTATAGCCCAGCGCTTCTAGCAGATCATTGGAGCGAAACGACACCAGGGGGCCATTGCCCTGCTCGGAGGCTAAACGGTAGAGGTAAAGAACGATGGACACCTGGCGAGGGTTGAGAAAGGTCAGTAGGGCCATTAACAATCGCTCTATGCGGCGATCCTGGATCTTCTCAATTCCCTTACTCACACCCAGGTCTACAAAAGACTGTAGATCCAGGCTAGAGCATTGGGCCTGGAGTTCTTCCCATTCTTCTTCGGAGACATTCTCTAGCGGCACTCGCCGGGTGACTGCCACCTCGCTAGCATCTCGCCCATCGGCCTCTACCCGCATCTCCAGGTAGTAGCCATCGCCATCGGAGCGGAGGATAGGTAGCTGCACATCGGGGTTATTCAACGATGCCCCAGCTCGCGGCAGCACCATTAAAAGTTGCCCATCGACGGGGAACGTTGACTCTTCGTTGGAAGATGTGGAGAGATTACTCAACCGGAGTTTCTACCCTCGTAGGCGATCGCAAAATCGAGTTCATTCTAATGAATAACCTGCCAGAGTGATCACCTAGGTAGAAAGCCTGTAACTCCGGCGTATGTTTTTGTTCTCTAGGCCTGTAACTTTGGCGTATAGTTTTGCCTATAACTCTGGCGTATTAGTGATTAGATGCCTGTAACTTTGGCGTACAGTTTTGCCTGTAACTCTGGCGTATGACTTTTCTATCGCAGTCTTACAGACCTCTCTCTCTGTCTTGATCCCCATAATGAAGCCTGTAACTTTGGCGTATGGTTTTGCCTATAACTCTGGCGTCCGGGTGATCAAGGGCCTGTAACTTTGGCGTATGGTTTTGCCTATAACTCCGGCGTATGTAAGCCCTGTAACTCTGGCGTATAGGGCATTTTGAGGTATTGAGAAGATTTTTGAGCAGTGCTAACCTTTGACGAATGTTCTATTCAAGAACATCTGAACTATTTATCTGAGCTCACCAAAGGAGGTGACTAGACCCATCACAGATATCTCTAAAGCAAAAGACCCCAGCTGCGGGAACAGCTAAGGTCTTTTGAACAAAACTCCACTGCGGGAAGCAATGGCAGCGCTCAAGACAATGCTTTGGCGAGCAACTTGAGGGCTGTCAATAGAGTTATGCGTTCATTTTAGGTGGCTAGATCGGATTCATCAAGGGTTGCTGTGCTCTTGACCGGGTTCGTGCTGGTTTACGGCTGTAAACGAGTGGTTTTTGTGCGCCCATGTATAGGCATTGCTCGAGAATAGCAGGGCAATAGCTTAACTATTTGGGCAATTACTATAGGTCGGGTGATGTCTAGAAGACACCTGACTCAGTGATTGGCATTGCCCACTCTCCAGCTAAAACTGGGGAAATTCTTTCAAGAAATTACCTAGCAAAGATCTGTGCTACCTAGGCTTTGAATAACGCAGGTTTGCTCCCGCGCACTGATGTTGCGCTCTGGGATGATCAATCAGCGTGAAAACCTTACAAACCCGGTTTACTTGTATCGAAGAGCAGGGCAATTTCTTTCTGAGCCTGTGGCCCCACCGATTTGATTATATTTGGGCAGAACAAACTGCCCCCAGTGAGAAGCCAGTATGGCAGACTGAGTCGCGCCACCCGCTCAGCGATCGCCTGATTGTGCAAGGGGGCTTTCTCTATGGAGTGCGCTTTGGTCGGACAACGAAGTATGTGCTTATTGATATTGACCAAGGGAGCCGATACCACCCTGCTGCTGACCCCCAGGCGCTGCGCCGTATTCAGAATGCACTGGAGCCTTTGGGGTTGCCGTCGTGCATCATGGTCACATCGAGCTATAGCGGCGGTCTGCACCTCTACTTTCCCTTTAATCAGCCACAGGTAAGTTGGGAGATTGCTCTGGGGGTAACTACGCTGCTGCATAATGCCGGGCTCACATGTGCGTCAGGCCAGCTCGAGGTGTTTCCAAACCCGAGGAAGTTTTCTGCTCCGGGTACTAATAAGATTTCTCTCTATGCGGCTCACAGGCTACCGCTCCAGGCGGGGTCATATATTCTTAACAGCGATCTTGAACCAATTTATAGCTCGCAAGAGCGGTTTGCGGAGCTATGGCATCACACAAGTGGCCACAACACGATTGATAGTCAGTTACTCAAGCAAACTCTCAAGAGTGCACGGCGGCAGGAATATCAGGTCACTATCAAGGCCGAGAAGTTTCTCAATGACCTAAATGCTGAGATTGAGCCTGGGTGGACTGGGCCAGGCCTGACGAACCGTCTGCTTGGCAGAATTGCGATGCGGAGCTATGTGTTTGGACATGTGCTCTATGCTCAGGCACCGCTGGTAGGGGAGGTGCTGGTGACAGATATCGTTCGGGTGGCGCGAGAGCTGCCAGGGTTTTATGAGTGGAGCAACCATGTCCATGAGATTGAGGAGAAGGCCAAAGATTGGGCCAGGGCGGTGGAGCAGAGCCACTATTACCCCTACGGCGTGAACAGAGTTCCCAAAGCACCTGTTATCTCTGGGCTCTCGACTTATAACGAGGAGAAAGCAAAACAGGCTAGGGAAAAGATTCGAGTAGCGATCGCTACTCTGCTTGACGAAGGCCAGCTCCCCATTACCGTCAAAGAGCGATTCATAATGCTGACCAAGCGGTTTGCGATTGGTGGACCAACTCTCTATAAGAACAAAGACCTGTGGCACCCAAATTATCTGCGTGAAGCTAATTCTAGGGAAATTCCCCCAGCCCCCCCGGTTAATTTAGAGATGACTTCGGGGCACGAGCGCTTTGAGGCGCTCAGCCCCGAAAGTCACCCAAGCTTATTGGTAGCAGAGGGGTGTAACCCTTTGCTACGTAAGGGCGGTGGCGATCGCGATGAGGCGGATAGGCAGCTCGAGGTGTGTAACGCGGAATCAGTACAGCTTTCGCTGGTTCAAATCAGGGAGGCGATCGCCACCGCCCAATCGCAGCGGCGGCAGCACCAGGCCCAGACAGCGGCGGCTCACTGCCAGATGAAGCAGCAGGTGGCCCAGCAGGCAATGGTTGACCGTATGAAGGGATATTTGGCCTCTGAGGACCCTATTTTGATGGGTGAGGCGTTGAGGTGGCTGCGATCGCACCCAGAGCACCGAGAGCTATTGCTGTAGGGGGCACTAACGCGCAACAGGTTGCACAGCATAAGTTTGATGAGCTGGTGAGCAGCTTAACTCGTTATGTAAGTGATTAGAGAGAATCACCATACCAACCTCTCAGACCCAGCCGCGATCGCACCATTTCTAACCCGTCTGATTGGTCAGATGAGGGGTATTTGACTTAGGAAAAGGACAGAGGTTATTTAAAGGATTGGAACCCCTGTTTTAGAGTCAGTGTCAGCGGGGCAAACCCAATTATCTTTACCATGCCAGATCTGCTCAAACTTCCAGCGGGTAGCAGAGCTGATATTGCGGTCTAGCAGCTTAATAGCCTCGATGTGGTGAGGAAGCGCTGGGTTAAAGTACTTGGCAACATTCACGAAACTCAGAGGTTGATCTCCTCCCTGGCCATTGAGCCAAACGTTATCAAAAGCAAGTAAGGCACCCTGAGAGGTCATGTTATATTCCCTCTGCAAAAAGACTAATGCCCTATTTGGATCCTTAGCTTCACCAGCACTGTAAATACGTTTGTAGTCTGAGAAAAAATCTAGGAGAGACATACTAGCAGGCTCCATAGCTTAATAACTCAATAGTAATGAATAAAGTCTGATACTTCCTGAACTGCTACAAAAAGTAACTGGGGTACGAGCTGGATTTTGGCTTTTCTCGTCTCAAGAAATAGCATGAGTGGACTGTGCCCACGCTTCCCTATGGCCTTCCCCGTCCCCGGCGATGCCCTTGAGCAAAGCCTAGACCTCAACCAACACCTGATCCACAACCCCGCCGCGACCTTCTTCATGCGGGCGGGTCGAGGGAGATATGGCAGCTGACCAGGAGGTGCAACCAGGAGATTTGCTAGTGGTGGATCGCTCTGTGGCCGCTCAGGATGGCTCTCTGGTGATGGCTGCGTTGGCCTTTTAGGCCGGTCTTTGACCATCGCAGGTGCGCTCCAAGTCCTCAAAGTCCAAAAGCACCACTAGAACGGCCTGGCGCAGCTTGGGAACCCCTTGCGCCGGGTTAGAGGCGTAAAATAGCGTTTCCTGCGTTGGTCGCCCATAGAGGATTTGTCAAAGCAAAAAGTTTTTCTGAAAGGGTTTAGCGATCGCAGCCAAAAGCTAATGCTCGATCTGCATTAAGCAAACCGAGCACCAAACTTGTTTAGTTACATCAAAGGCCAAAGACAGATTTAACTCTCTTCTGCTTTGATGCGTTTGCTCAACTAAGCTTTAACTAGTTGAACCCTAGAGGTTATCTGCCCAGTATGGGCGATTTGTATCAAATAAGCTCTTGGGCACCATCGCATGGATAATCAAGGTGCGATCAACCGCTTCAGCTACTTCATAATCAACCCCAATACTAGATAGGGAATAAGCATCTTCGACGTTCAAACCCTTCTCTCTACCTAGAAAGTCGATGGTTTCATGGACCGCCAGCTTGAGGGCTTCATCCAGATCGGTATGCAGTCCCATCGGAATGTAGTGAGTGGGAGTCTCCACGAAGGGGCCAGTCATATCGGTTCCTGCCCCCTTGTGGAGGATGAACTGAAATGTGGGAGTTGATGATACCTCCACAGCAGTCAAATTGACCTCTCCATCACCTTGAGCAGCATGTCCATCGCCCGTAGAAAAAAGTGCACCCTTAGCTAAAACTGGAAGATAAAGTGTTGAACCCTTCCTCAATTCTTTCAAGTCGATATTGCCACCCCACTTCGCTGGAGGTACGGAACTCACCATGCCTTCTTCCTTTGGTGGGGCAACTGCCATGATGCCCATGAAAGGATCCAGAGGTACATTGATGCCCTCAGCAAACAGGGCAGTGGTTTTATCGTCATCGAAGGGAATCACCCGCATTGTTGGCTCTGGCAAGAGATCAGGCAAAACGCCAAAACCAGGTCTAGTCAGGTTCGTGCCGTAGGGAGTGCGTAGTTCAATGTCGAGCACTCGAACTTCTAACATGTCACCAGGTTCAGCCCCCTCAATGTAAATTGGTCCCGTGATTACATGAGGTCCCATATTGGGAATTTTCTCTTCCTCAAACTGAACACTGGTCATCTCAGGCAAAACATCCTTCTCAGCAAAGCCATGCTGTTCAAAGAATGCAACGGGTTCAGCTCCTGGTGGAACCCCTGCTAACGATACCGTGTCAATACGAACGACATCTCCTGACGCTACGGTAAGTACCGGAGTCACATCTGCCGAGAAATAACCCCAAACTACGGTATCTGGAGATGACTTCAGCACTTTGGTGGTTTGGGTATAGCCAGGCTGAATGTCTAGTTGCCCAATGAATATGACTAGACAAGTGAAACAAGTAAACAGGAAAACGAACGGTGTCAAATACTTACGATTCTGGAACATGGGTGACAAAAATAGCGACAAAACTTGGACAGAATGATAACTAATCCTATGAAAAAGCCAGTGTCTGTTTAGAGGCTGAATCGAATTAGAGATTTTAAGCAGGACATGCCGACTAATCATTCAATTCTGTTACAACGATTCAAGCGAGTCGAAGACACACAAAATCTTGGTTCTTGCTAGGACGAAAGGACAGCTCAATCTTTATTCTGAAAAACTTGGTGTCCAAAGATTCATAACCTATTGCCTTCATTCGGCGATGTAACGGATGTCACAGAATTCAAAATCTCATGATTATTCGAAAATCAGCCATAATAACGGCTTCATCTAAACCTATGCTTTGTCGTCAGTGCATCTACGTTATGTAATGAGTAATACTGCTTGTTTTGAAGGGTGACATGAAAACTGGGAACTACTCCTTCACCCAGTTATGAGCATTTCTATATGGCTCTAGTGAAATTGAGCCAATGGTCAAAAAATGGGCATCTGATCAAAATTTCAAGGGCTCAGTGGGCTGAAGGTAACGTGAAATAAGGGTTGCGGCAAAGATGCACGTATCTGAATATCTACTTCTCAAGATGAGCCTTGTAAGGCTGAGATGTATCCGATTAGCTCAGTACAGATTCAAGTTGTTGCTCAGATTCGCTCAATACATAATTTGATGGGTGGCTTGAGTTAGATCAGTACGTGGATTGTGGAGGCAGATTTCTACTTTTGGTAGATTGTCTCTCTGGTTGTTCTATTTGAAATCTGAATCTCTCTTATCTACACTGAATCATCCGCCCAACCACAATACCCACAGTCCCAGTGGATCCGTCCATCAGGCGATCGCGGTACTGGCCTCTCATAGTTAGGGCACCGCTCAGTAAACAGCGGATGGGTATCTGGCATCTCCAAACGCTGCTCCAGACTCAGCCGCTGCACCGGCTCCAAAATCAACTCACCATCGTAGAGAACCCCTTGCGCCGGGTTCAAGGCGTAAAATAGCGTTTCCTGCGTTGGTTGATTAGAGAGAATGTGCCATACATGGATAATGGTGGCAAAGAGCTTCTAGAGTTTATATCGGCCAGCTTGGGATATCTAAACTCTATTTGTGTAGATTACTAAAACAATTACCATTAAATAAATGGACGACATTCAACCGCGCAGTGAAGCTGAAGACTACAGTAAGTTTGTTCCTTTTTCAGCCCGCATGATGGCTGCTATGAGAGCCCGCGAGTCTAGCCGAGAGGACCGGCTGTTTCATGACCCGTTTGCAGAGTTGTTGGCTGGGGAAGAGGCTTTTCAGAGAGTTGACCAACAACTTACTCCGCAGGATCAAGCCTATGTTGCTGTTCGTACTCGATTCTTTGATAATTTACTTTCTCATTCTAAGGCGAATCAAGTCGTCCTTTTAGCATCAGGGTTAGATACTCGTGCCTACCGGTATCCCTGGCATCCAGGCACTGATGTGTATGAACTCGACTATCCAGAAGTCTTGTCTTATAAAATAAGACTTCTGGAAAATACACCCCCAACCTGTAAGCATCATCCGATTCCTGCTGATTTGACTCAGTCATGGAAAGAAAAATTGTTGGAATCAGGATATCAACCCGATGCGCCATCAGCTTGGTTGATTGAGGGACTGCTTATGTACTTAATGGAAGAACAAGTTCATGCTCTTTTAGGAGTAGTGTCTGAATTGTCATCAGCAAGCAGTTGGCTTGGAGTTGATATGATCAATGTCAAAGGCGTAGATTATGGCCCTTATGAAGGATATTTCCGTTTTGGGTGTGATATTCCAGAAGAGCTTCTACTTGAATATGGATGGCAAGCCGAAGTGTTTCAGCCTAGTGATGAAGGCGCAAACTTTGGGCGCTACACAGAGCAGTACTCTGCTCGGGAGGTACCTGATGTAATGAGAGCTTTTTTAGTCAAGGCACAAAAAACAAACAGTCCACTTCAACACTAAGATGACTTGTCCAGGGCAGAGAGTAACCTCGGCTACTCCTTTCGCGGATGTGTTCTGAGCAAGATGGAATTGCCTCTAAATCGAATTATCCGCCCAACCGTATTCAGCACACTAAAACATCGACCAGGTCAAGCCCGCATTGCTTGAGCAGGCTTACCAGGGCATCAACTGCGCGATCGCAGACCTAAAGCATGTTTGACATGCCTGCACCCTCGGCGGGGCTTGGGGTGGGGGTTTTGTGGAACAGGTTGGTAGAGAGTAAGGGTGGTGCGAGAGCACGGCCCTTGTTCCCCCAACGAGGGTGCTGTTCTGGGGGATATGGGATGATGAAATTGAGCTAGCCAAGAATGTTTCAGATTTTCTGTGGCCCTCTTGCTTAGTGGTGCAGAAAACTTCTGAAACCAGCAAACTCGTTGTTCTGGGACTGGTCTACTAGGCGGTGATGGGTAAAATGGGTGCAGTGCAACTACTCCAAAGCCATGGATTGTCCTCACTGCCAAAGCCGCCAGGTTGTAAAGAATGGGCGGGAATCGCTCTCAGTCGGTGTGCTCCTCCAGCGCTATGGCTGCAACGACTGCGGCAAGTGATTTAATGAGCGCACCGGCACCCCGATGGCCCGGCTCCGGACTCCCAGCTCCGTGGTGGCTACGGCATTGAATAGCCGCACCGAAGGAATGGGCGCACGAGCGGCAGGCCGCACTTTCGGTAAATCTCATTCTACAATTCTGTGCTGGGAAGAGCGTCTGGCGAATCAGGTTGAGGCCTGGTCACCCACGGCACCAGCAGATCGAGAGGTGACGCTAGAAGGGGATGAGGTGTACACTCGCGTCGGCGAAAACCGTCCCCCCCGCTAGCTCAGAAGGCTGGACGATCCACTGTATTGAACGCAGCAGTCGCTACTGGGTCTCGGCGATGGCGGGTCATAAGGATGAACTGCTGTTTCAGCGGGGAACGCAGCAGGCCTGGCAGTGGGCACAAGCCTGTCCTTATATTCGGTGGTTCACTGACGGTGAGCGGCGCTACGCCCAAGCGTTGTGGGACTTGGCCAGTATCTATCTAGCGCTTCGCGATTGTCTGGGAACCTACCGCACTCGAAAAGTCTGGCGAGAAGGATTGGAAGTAGCGATGAAAATTAAGGGGTCTCAAGGCCAACGGCGTGTGGTTTGGGCTAAGACGGAGCATCCCTTTACTGTCATTAGCCCTATAGCGGAGGTGCATGCGAATCATAACGAGGCCCAGAATGCGGCCCTGAGACGACGCTGTAGTGCCTATCGGCGGCGTCAGAATCTCTATGCTAAGACTCGGGCAGGGTTGCAGCGCGTCTTAGATGTCCAACGAATCATCCACAATTGGGTGAGACCGCACTGGGGATTAGGGAAACGGACGACTCCGGCAATGGCGATAGGCCTCTGCTCTCGACCCTTATCAACCCAGGAAATCCTCTGCATGAGAGGGTTTCGACATATCTCCTCTTAACAAACCAGTGCCCTCAATGGCAATTCGTCGCTCACCCGCTACACCCGCCGCTTGGCGGCATCGTTTCGGGGTGAAGATCCTCATTGCTCTGACTTTCATCCCGACGCTCCCCTTCGGGAAAGTGCGGGGCTTCCCACCGACTAGCTAAATCACGACAGAAACTACCCCATCAATCAACCTTTAGATCAAGACAATCGCGAACCTGGCTCTCTACGATAGAACCTGTACGCTTCTTTTGATTTAAATTGCTATGGGTTTGCGCGGTCGCTTCAATCAGCTTAGTGGACAGACCCGCTTTGTCGTATGTCGCATCTTTGTGCATCTCTCGGGCCGAGAAATAGCACCACTCCTGGGTGTGCTCAATCAAGCAGCACGGGAGGTGATCGATTCAGAAGGTGACATGCAAGTGTTGGGCAAGCAACTCGTGCGGGTTTGTGAAAGCTTGCTGGAGTATGAAACGTTTTGGCAATCGGCAGCCAATGAAGGAGATGTTGTTTGGGATGAGGGCGAAGCTGGAGATTACGTCAGCGAACTGTTTACCGATTCGGCTGGACGTTATGGTAGCGCCATAGATCTTGACTCAAATGGAAGTGAGGATTTCGCAATTCCCATGACACAAAATGTGGTTGTCATGCTTGCAGTTGCCTTTGAAGGCGAAGTGCCTGAATTAGAATCCAGTCTAGCCGATATTACTGCTTTAAAGGCAGGCTTAAAATCTCTCATCGACTTAAACTATAGAGGAACTTTAAGAGCAATTCAAATACATTTTTCTCCGGCTCAATTGGGAGATGAACTCACATCAGATCAACTGATTGAGAGCTTCCCTGAACTCATTCCGCTCTAGTTTTTCTGATTCACGACGCTTCTCCCTTAACTACAATGATACGCAAACTTTCTGTTTCCTTAATAGCATTAACTCTAGTGTGGTCGTCGGTTGCCTGCTCTAGCCTAGACTACTCCGCTTTGCAACCCACACCGCAACTCCCGCAAGAAACAACTGTTCCTGCTGCTGCTAGCTCAATTACAGACGGAGTTTATCCTGTGCAGCAGGCTACCTACGATGATAGTTTGGGTGAATACAGTCTAATATTACTCAACACTGGGCCTGGACAGTCGATGTTTCGCAGCGCCAATTTGCCCTTAGCCCGTCTAACAGACGAAGAGATCTCTGCTGGCAAATCGAGTGAACTGCGCGTTGAAAATGGACAACCCGCACTGTATCTAACACCCGACTTTCGAATTGAATACGTTCACAACGTTACTGCAACTCAAACCGATCCGCAGTCTGGACAGGAAGAAGTCGTCATTATTCGTCAAGAGCCAAGCTTTTGGACACCATTTGCAGGAGGGCTAGCAGGTCAGGCGGTCGGTAGCTTACTCTTCCGTCCGCACTACTACATGCCGCCAATTTATCGACCGGGTGTAGCACTGGTTGGCCATGGCGGTTATGGACGAAGCTATAACGAAGCCGTTTCGCACTATCAGTCACGCCACCAAGCACCTCCTGCTGAATATCGGAATCGCCAGTTTCGAGCAAGTGGCAGGCTACGTTCGACCGGCAGCACTGCCCCACGGGTTAACACCAACAGACCTTCAGGCAGTGGCGTCGGCAACAGCAATCTGCGACGTAATAATCGACAGCCTGAGCGTGCTCGGCCTTCAAGCGGTGGTTTTGGTAGTTCACGACGTTCGGCCCCACGTCGTAGCTCTGGTCGTAGACGGCGATAATACCTTTCAAACCCCTTGGGAGCCAGCGGTCTTCGAGCCCCTGCGCTAACTCATCCCCCGAGGCTCCACCATCCAGTTTCGCCAAGCCGACACTGACCGCTATGGGCGTATGGTGGCAGAACTCTATGCGGGTGGCCAGAACATGAACCTAAAGATGGTGCGCGAGGGCTATGCGGTAGTGTATACCCAGTTCCTGCGGAGTTGCCCCTAGACCCAAGGCCAGTTACTCGCCGCCGAGGCCCAGGCCCGGCAGCAGCGGTTGAACTTTTGAAACCAGCAAAATCCTGTGATGCCGTGGGACTATCGGTGGAGCAATCGGTCATAGCGCTGCACCAGAGCCAGCGGCAGAACTGCCCAAAGAAAGCGCGATCGCCCTAGCTGATACCAAAGACCTCACCCCTAGCCGCGCCGCCGCCAAAGGTAGCTGTGAATGCTCTTACGATGCTGACTGCCTGACACATCTTTATACGGCCTCCCAGGGTGGTAGTTGGCAGCACAAGGACTGGATTCTAGAGAACCAGATGCGGTCATAGTACCGGACTTCAGCTTTTTTAGAGGCAAAGCAGGGTTCAGGGTCAACGGTGAATAGGGGGATGGGTTTGAGCAACGAACGCCCTTTGTTGACGGCTCCTTTGAGCCAGCGCAGGCCAATTTTGAGGTAACTGATGCCCCGAGTCCAATGAGGGTCAACCTGAGTGCGGAGGCCATCGAGCTGAACGGCCATGCCCTGGGTGGTGCCATAGAGGATGGCGACAGCCGCTACGAGATAGAGTCGTTCGAGGGCTGGAGCCGAGCGAATGCCGGAGGCTTCTAGCTCAAAGACCCCGGATTTTGAATCGAGGAAAAGCTCCTCGACTCGAAACCGAAGGGCATACTGCCACAGGGTATTGAGGGACGGCGGCTCATCGGTGATGACAGCCCAGGGCTCCTTGACGCCTTTGACGTTAGCCAGCACCAGGTTGCAGCGCCAGCGACCATCCGTCCACAGACCAATGCCCTCATAGAAACGGGCTTCGCCCTTGGGGGGCCACAGATAGCCGACTTCAATGGGATGACGGCGGGGGCCATGGACCACCACATCACTGGGTAAGCGCAAACAATAGTGCCAACGACTTTGGCTTAACCACTCCAGCAGGTCATGGTTGGCAAACCCTCGGTCGGCTAACAGCATCACATCAGGGTAGGGCTGCAACAGCCGATGGGCCAACCGCAACAGGGGGAGATATCGCTCCGTACTGACGGTGGCACTCGAATGCTCCAAAACCCGCCACAGCAGGGGCACCGCTCGTCCGCAGCAGGTCACCGACAAGTGAATCATGCAGTAGCGATTCCACAGCACCGTGGTATCGAGCGCCAAGTAGAGTCGTCGCCCTTTCCACCGATGGATGGCCGCTAGCACCAACGGCACGTACAGACTTTTGACCCGGACCCGACGATTGCCCATGAAGCGCTGCCATCGTCGTTCGGTGCTTTGCGCCTGGCGGGCGCGACTGGGTACATACGATTCCCACTCCGGTAGGCTCAACTGACCACTGCACACCAGCGCGGTCACCATCCAAGCCAGCGCCTTGAGGTGCCGCAGGTCACGGCGATGGCTATATTGACGCAGCAGTGGCAGCACTTGATCATAGAGGCAGGTGGTGGCTGACATGGTACAGACCCTGAGATGACGCAAATTTCAGCGTCTCATGTCACCTCACCCTTTTCCCCTCGCGTCACGAGGTTTCAAGCCTTTCACCTACTTCTGTCAGGCAGTCAGCTTACGATGTGGATTCAGCCGGTCGTTCTTATGGGGCACGATCTACCTACAGCCGTTCTGGGGGTAGCGGGGGGCTTGCTACGTGAACTAAAATTTTATTCCTCACCTTGAAGTCGTGTCCAGGCAGCATTGATAATTTCTTCTGAAGCAGAGTCAGGCTCAAAGCACCCTAGAGCTTCAACCAAATCGAAATTCTCATTCCAGAGCTTAAACCGATTGCGGATCCATTGTCCAAAGGAGAGATGTAGATCAATTAGGTTATCTTCAGGAGTGGCCTTCAAAGTCGCTTTATCCTCATCACTGAGTTCTCGAAGCAAAAAATCAACTGCCTCATCCAGGGTCTTGGAAAGCTGCTCTGCCATCAAAAGTTTCCTCCAAAAACTTTATAATCTCCCCCCAGACGGCATCGGTAGCCACGGGGTCATAGCGGTAGCCATCGTCTCTCATGAAGGTGTGGTTGGCTTCGTAGAGCAGGCTCCTATGCACTATTCCAGCTTCATCCAATGCCGTCAGGATTTTCTCTCTTCCCTCTAGCGGTACGTGGGGATCTAGAGTGCCAAAGACCGTCAGCACCTGGCCCTTGATTTCGCTGACCCGCTCAATCGTATCGGCCACGCCTCGACCCAGCTTACCGTTATGGATTCCAGTGGGATAGCAGCACACCGCCACCTTCACCTCTTGCAGCAGGGTCGCTCGAAAAGCCAGGTGCCCCCCAATACAAAAGCCCATCGTGCCCAGATGCCCAGGAGCCACCCCCTTCTCTGCCTTCAACCAGTCCAGCACGGCACGGGCATCGGCATCATACTGAGCAAGTTCAGTTCGTCTGGCCGCATCGTTGCCGCGCAGCCTTCCTAGGTCGTCAGGAGCGATCGCAGTACCGATAGGCTCAAGCCGATGAAAGATCTCAGGGGCAGCGACCACATAGCCATACCCCGCCAACCGATCCGCCAGTAGCGTAATGGGCCGCCCCAACTGGTAGATGTCGGAGTAGAAGAGGATGCCGGGGTACTGCCCTTCGGGTTCTGGGGACACGACATACACCCGCATAAGGCTGTCATCAACCGTCAATCCAATGTTCTGGTGCTTGACCTGCATGGGCTAACTCCTTGAGGGGTAGGACACGCGGGCATTATAAGGGGCAAGCCAAAGATGCTGGTGCGCGAATGTCCCGAGGATAAGGCTCTGCGGTCCGTTCCTGCGGTAAACGCTCAGTCTATAGCCGCCCTGAGAGTGCTCAAGCTGTTTGCTATGTCTACGCTCAAGAGTGAGACAGAACGATTATGATGCCTTGGATTTTGCAAGAATATTATGACCCCCCAGACCTGCATCCAGGCGATCGCATCCCACACCCCATTCAACCCAGCAGAGGCAGAGTCCATCGCCGCTACGTTGGCCTTCTTGGAGCAGCAAAGCCGTTATTGGCAACGAGACAACTACTTGGGCCACCTCACCGCTTCAGCATGGGTAGTCAATCCTGCAAAATCCCATGTGCTGCTGACCCACCACCGAAAATTCAACTGCTGGCTTCAGCTTGGGGGCCATGTAGATGAGGGGGATAAATCTCTGTTAGCCGCAGCCCTGCGCGAGGCCAGGGAAGAATCTGGCATCCCGGTGATTGAGCCTCTACAGACCACCATCTTCGACATCGGCCACCACCCCATCACCACAGTCAAAGAACCACCCCATGTGCATTACGACATCCGCTATCTACTGGTGGCTAGGACGATGGAATTTGTGGTGTCTGAGGAATCTAACGACCTGGCCTGGGTGCCCCTGGCAGAGGTGGCTACTATCAGCAGTTCCACCGCCCTACAGCGTATGGCCGATAAGCTTTGCTAACTGGCATTCGGAATGTTGACGGTGCATGCTCCTACGACAAAGTATAAATTATGGTTACCCCAAACTCTCCAGCTCAATGTAGGTTCTAAACTAGGAACAGATGCTCCTAGTGGGTAACCCTATGGAACTGTCAACCAAATCTATTGCTGCGATTTCAGGGCTCGGTGCTTTGGCTGTAGGTGCGATTGCCATTCCATTAATCTTCTCATCACCTATTGCCAATCCACTTCAGCAACCTGGCCGTCCCGGTTGGCAAATGCCTATGAACCAGGGAGCAGGCCGAGGCCATCACCAGCACATGATGCAGATGATGCAGGCCAACAATGAGTTTGAGTTTTTGAGCCTGATGATTCCCCACCATGAGGAAGCCATTGCTACCGCTCAACGGGTGCTTGAGTACAGCGACCGTCCGGAAATGAGAGCGTTTGCTCAGGACATCATTGAGGTGCAAACCGCCGAAATTGAGCAGATGGAAGCCTGGTTGGATGCGTGGTACCCCGGTCAGGAAACCAGCCAGACCTACTCTCCCATGATGCGTGACCTCAGCCAGCTCGAAGGAAATGACCTGGATCAGGCATTTTTGGAAGACATGATTATGCACCACATGGGTGCTGTGATGATGTCTCAACGTCTGGTGAATCACGGCCTAGTTGAGCATTCTGAAGTTCAACCCTTTGCTCAGAACATCGCCAATACCCAGCGTCAGGAAATCTGGCAGATGCAGGCGTGGTTGCAAGATTGGTACGGTATTAGCGGGATGCCTGGGCCAATGCATCAAGGTCGGCGTTAGCTAAGCTTATTGTCGCTACAAGCCATTATCAAATAATGTGAACTGAACCCCTCGTTTCCATAGCCACCCTTATCTCTGTCTACAGTAATTGCGCAAGTCGTAGCCCCTGTTATAGGTAGCCGTAGCTGTGAGTGCTCATACGATGTGGATTCAGCGGGTCGCTCCTATGGGGGACGGTTCACCTAGAGCCGCTCTGGGGGAGCGCAGGGGATTTGCTAATTTTGGTCTGTGCTCCTGAATTCCCCTAGCAGGGGGTGTCCACCGTCAGCAGTTCCACCGCCCTACAGCCTATGGCCGATAAGCTTTGCTAGCTAGCGATTACCTACCTTCCCTGGGCAACGTAATCCAAGTAGATACCTTGCTACAAAACCCCTGCCGAGAGCTATTGAGTGGCCACAGCAGGGGTTTTCTTATTAACCATGAGGTAGAAAAGATAGAACCTTATCCTTCAGGTCACTAACCATGACGACTCGTGCTGTCTCCTTTTGGCTCAATCCTCAAGAACTTAGCTTTCAGTCTGAACAAGAACTCCCCCATCTAGCTGATGTAGTTGTCATCGGGGGTGGCATCACCGGAATTAGTACCGCTTACTGGTTAAGTCACCTGGGGCTACGTCCTGTTGTATTAGAGCGAGGAGATCTGGCTTGCGGAGCCACAGGCCGCAACGGCGGTCATTTTGTCTTTGGCACAAACCAAAGCTTCAAGGATTCGGTTGAGGCTCATGGTCTGGCTGACACCCTTGCTCTCTGGGACTTTACGCAGCAGAGTGCTCAACTCTTGCGGGACTTGGCTCACCAGCACAACATCGATTGTGATCTGCGCTTCAATCGGCTGGTTTACTTGGCTATGGCTCCCGCACAGGCCCAATCACTTCAGGAAAGCTGTGAACTCATGATGTCTCATGACTTGGCTGTAAAGTATTGGGATAAGAAAGAGGTTGACCAAAATACTCAATGTTCAAGCTTTTTGGCAGCAACTGTAGAGCCTCATCATGCTCAACTGTGGCCTGCCAAATTGGTTGTAGGTCTTGCCAAAGCCGCTCAACAGCAACAGGCTCACATTCAGACTCAAGTAGAGGTTCAGGCTGTCACCCGGCAGGCAGAAGGGTTTAGCATCATGACCAATCAGGGAGAGATCCAAACAAAGGCCGTCGTTTATGCCACCAATGCTCTGAGCTATCATCTGCTACCGACGCTCAAGGGTGTCATCGTACCTGTCCGGGGGCAGGCGATTGCTACAGCTCCAACATCCCAATTATTCGATTTTGACTGGTGCCTAAGCAATGACACTGGATACGCTATTCAGCGACAGGATGGACGGATCATCTTTGGCGGAATGCGGTGGAAGTCGCCAACCAAAGAAATTGGCATTGAGGATGACTCCACGTTGGAACCCTTAGTAGGCGAGGGCCTTAAAGCCTTTTTGCGCGATACGTTTCCACCCCTCAACGATGTAGCCATTGAATACGAGTGGACAGGCATCATGGGCTTTACTGCTGATGAGAATCCTTTGATTGGAGAACTGCCGGGCCGACCAGGAGAGTACATCTCAGCAGGATACACAGGGCATGGAATGCCGGTTGCCATCGCCGCAGGGAAGGCGATCGCTGAACAGATTTCGGGTTCAGCCCAGACACCTATCCCCAAACCATTTCGGCCAGAGCGATTTTTGCTGACCTAGAGGCAGACCACAGGGCGAGGAGAAATGGATCAGTGTCGCAAGACTTCAGCCTAATGTGCGATCGCATATCCCCCCAAGCCCCCAGAGCTGAGCTGCCTTTACTCGTCCTCATCCAGGTAATCGGCTTCGTCTTCGTCTTCCACCTCAATCTCGACATCTGCGACTTCCACCGCAGCGCCGCCAATCTCCAGCTTCTCTCTCACCTGGGCCTCGACCTTCTGGGCAAACTCAGCATCCTCAAGCAGCCGCTGAATCGTGTTGTCGCGCCCCTGGCCCACATTCTCGCCTTCGTAGCTGTACCAGGCCCCTTTACGGACGATCACCCCGTGCTGCTCGGCCAAGTCAACCAAACAGCCCATGGTCGAGATGCCTTGACCAAAGAGAATGTCGAACTCTCCAATGCGGAAGGGTGGGGCAACTTTGTTCTTGGCCACTTTCACCTTGGCGCGAATGCCGTACTCTTCAGTGCCCTTCTTCAGCGTTTGGATGCGGCGAATGTCGAGGCGTACAGAGGCGTAGAACTTGAGCGCATTGCCCCCGGTGGTGACCTCGGGGTTGCCGTAGGAAATGCCGATCTTTTGGCGCAGCTGGTTTAAGAAGATCACCGTACACTGCGACTTGCCAATGCTGCCCGTGATCTTTCGTAGCGCTTGGCTCATTAGTCGAGCTTGCAGGCCCACGTGAGCATCGCCCATCTCCCCTTCAATCTCAGCCCGTGGCACCAGCGCCGCTACTGAGTCCACCACGACCACATCAATAGCTGACGAGCGCACCAGCTGATCCACCACCTCTAGGCCCATCTCTCCGGTATCTGGCTGGGAAACCAGCAGTTCTTCAACGTTCACCCCCAGGGCGGCGGCATAGATCGGGTCGAGGGCGTGTTCAGCGTCTACAAAAGCGGCTACCCCGCCTGCCTTCTGCACTTCGGCTAGAACGTGCAGGGCGACGGTGGTTTTACCCGAACTCTCAGGGCCGTAGATTTCAATCACTCGCCCCTTAGGTAGGCCACCACCCAGGGCCAGGTCGAGGGTTAGCGCTCCGGTCGAGATGGTTTCAACCTTCATGCGGGCAGCATCGCCCAGGCGCATGATCGCGCCTTTGCCAAAGTTGCGCTCAATCTGGCCGAGCACCATTGTCAGCGCCTTTTCCTTCTCCACCTGCTCTGGTGTTTTCTTCGTTCCTTCGTCGGTCTTACTGCTGCCTTTTCTTGCCGCCATGATTTCCTCGGTGGTACAGAACAAGACCCCTGAACCCCAGAACAGTTGTCTTTAGAGATTTAGTTTAGTACACTTGTTCCAGATCGCAATAGGTAGTTATCTAGACCGCAGGGATAACTGAGATTAAACCCTGACTGCCTGACAGAAGTAGGTGAAAGGCTTGAAACCTCGTGACGCGAGGGGAAAAGGGTGAGGTGACATGAGACGCTGAAATTTGCGTCATCTCAGGGTCTGTACCATGTCAGCCACCACCTGCCTCTATGATCAAGTGCTGCCACTGCTGCGTCAATATAGCCATCGCCGTGACCTGCGGCACCTCAAGGCGCTGGCTTGGATGGTGACCGCGCTGGTGTGCAGTGGTCAGTTGAGCCTACCGGAGTGGGAATCGTATGTACCCAGTCGCGCCCGCCAGGCGCAAAGCACCGAACGACGATGGCAGCGCTTCATGGGCAATCGTCGGGTCCGGGTCAAAAGTCTGTACGTGCCGTTGGTGCTAGCGGCCATCCATCGGTGGAAAGGGCGACGACTCTACTTGGCGCTCGATACCACGGTGCTGTGGAATCGCTACTGCATGATTCACTTGTCGGTGACCTGCTGCGGACGAGCGGTGCCCCTGCTGTGGCGGGTTTTGGAGCATTCGAGTGCCACCGTCAGTACGGAGCGATATCTCCCCCCGTTGCGGTTGGCCCATCGGCTGTTGCAGCCCTACCCTGATGTGATGCTGTTAGCCGACCGAGGGTTTGCCAACCATGACCTGCTGGAGTGGTTAAGCCAAAGTCGTTGGCACTATTGTTTGCGCTTACCCAGTGACGTGGTGGTCCATGGCCCCCGCCGTCATCCCATTGAAGTCGGCTATCTGTGGCCCCCCAAGGGCGAAGCCCGTTTCTATGAGGGCATTGGTCTGTGGACGGATGGTCGCTGGCGCTGCAACCTGGTGCTGGCTAACGTCAAAGGCGTCAAGGAGCCCTGGGCTGTCATCACCGATGAGCCGCCGTCCCTCAATACCCTGTGGCAGTATGCCCTTCGGTTTCGAGTCGAGGAGCTTTTCCTCGATTCAAAATCCGGGGTCTTTGAGCTAGAAGCCTCCGGCATTCGCTCGGCTCCAGCCCTCGAACGACTCTATCTCATAGCGGCTGTCGCCATCCTCTATGGCACCACCCAGGGCATGGCCGTTCAGCTCGATGGCCTCCGCACTCAGGTTGACCCTCATTGGACTCGGGGCATCAGTTACCTCAAAATTGGCCTGCGCTGGCTCAAAGGAGCCGTCAACAAAGGGCGTTCGTTGCTCAAACCCATCCCCCTATTCACCGTTGACCCTGAACCCTGCTTTGCCTCTAAAAAAGCTGAAGTCCGGTACTATGACCGCATCTGGTTCTCTAGAATCCAGTCCTTGTGCTGCCAACTACCACCCTGGGAGGCCGTATAAAGATGTGTCAGGCAGTCAGGATTAAACCTCCCACTGCAAGGGGGTAACCATGGCCCAGCAGACCGTCATTGAACTTATCGCCTTTCCCGACTGGATTGTGGCTGTGACCCACCGCCGTACCACGGGCTTTTGCTGCTGGGTGATTACTCCTGAACTTGTCGCCCTGACCGATGGCGAAACCTACAGCACCAGCCAGGATGCCCTAGAAGCGGGGCGCAGTCTGGTGTACTGCTCTACAGAGCCACCGATCGACTTTAGCCGCTGCCGCCTTTATGACTAAAGTTGAAAAAGTCTAATCTTGTCAGCCTAGGTGGTGGTTAACCCATGAATATCGAAAAGACCTCGGTTGGTTATGAAGCGCTAGCAGAGAGAGAACATTTTGTCTTTCCTGGCGGCACCGTTGCCTATCGAAAGATTAGCGATACCTGGGCTGAGCCATTGGTTGAAGGCGCAGGTAAGCCCATGACGCCATCTGACCCCGTGTATAGAGTCGCTGTATAAGCTGTTGTAGCCTGGTGTGGTGGTTGAAACCTTAACTGCTGCCGCCTTTACCAGGACTAGCGAATCCCTCAAAATGGTCATGTTGCGCCATCTCATTGAACTATGGCCAAAGACCTGCTGACACTCTACGAGCCCATCAACACCCTCAAGCCCGTTGACGACAATATCTGGATTGTGGATGGCCCCATTGTCCAGATGGCACTGTACGGCACCGCTGTCCCTTTCACCACCCGAATGACAATTGTGCGCCTGAATAATGGCGGACTGTGGTGCCATTCCCCCACTGAACTAACGCCATCTCTCAAGGCTGAGATCGACAGTCTTGGCCGGGTTGAGCATTTGGTGTCGCCCAACAAGATCCACTACGCCCACATCCAAAGCTGGGCCGATGCCTACCCCCAAGCGATCGCATGGGCCTCTCCAGGGGTGCGAGAACGGGCAGACAGCCAGCAGATCCCTACCACCTTCCACGCTGACTTGGCCGACACCCCACCGCCCCAGTGGGCCACAGAGATTGACCAGGCGATTATTCGTGGCAGTCGGTTTCTAGATGAAGTGGTGTTCTTCCACCGGCAGAGTAAGACGCTGATCCTGACTGACCTGATTGAAAACTTTGAGCCCTCGAAGGTCGATAAAACCTTTCGCTGTTTGATCCACCTGGTGGGTATAGCCTCCCCCAACGGCGGGACACCCCTAGATTTGAGGATGACCTTTCTAGGCCGCAAAGCCCAAGCGAGGCAGGGTTACGAACAGATGCTGGCCTGGGCACCTGAGAAGATCATCCTGGCCCATGGTCGCTGGTTTCCAGAAAATGGTGTGGTCGAGCTAGAGTGGGCCTTTCAGTGGCTTAAGTAGTCCACGATAGAGCCGAGAGAGGCGATCGCCTCGGTGGGATGAGTTGGTGGTAGCTCAATAGCCCTACTCCCTGCGATCGCCCCCATCAACTTGGGCACACTAGGCCCACGGCGGACGAGAGCGGATCGCTAGCCGTAGCCAATCTGCACCTTTAACTTGCAACCTCTGAGACTGTCGCTGGTCTTGGAGGTTTTGTTGCTGAAGTAATTTCATCTCAAGACATATTGAATATTTGATCACAGCCATCTAAAAGTGTTCCAGCAATCTCAAGTTGCTCAACATCGTAATGCTTGAGGAGAGCAGTACTTAGCTCTCCACTCTCAGATTTAGTTATAAACCGCTCACTTTCTCCCTCAAAAACAGTTGTTTCAACCTCATTATCTGACTTTAATACTTTTCTAGAACAACCTCCATCACTATTAAGATGACCCTCAGATACGATTACGATATTTCCTCGCTTACGTAATACAAGAATGTACTCACCTCCATCAAAAGGGGGTTCTTCAGAACTCAGGAGATAGTCTCCATCTTTCGTAAGATCTTGCACTCTTCTTGGCATGAAGGAATACTCTTCACCAGGGGTTAAGGCGATATCTTGAAAACCATTAGAAGAAGTACCTTGAGGAGGGTTGCTATTGCTAAATTTCTGCAAAATACCCACAAGCTTGTTAATGCGATCGCGGTTGAAGTCAGTTATACAATCTGCATGAATCAGATTTGGCGTAGCACCCTGTAACCCGTCATGCTGAGCTAACGCCCTATCCAAGTTGCAAGAATTATCGCGGGACGTCATCCATGCCTCATGATCCTCCTCGACCAGGCCTGTCAAAGCCTCAGTTCCGTCTGGAGGGGCTACTGAAGCTACTACAGCCATTAATTGTTCATAAGCCTGTTTTGCTTCAACTTCTGTAGTCTCAGCATTCTCATACGAGCAGCTTGGATCAACATTACAGGAGTCTGATTCGTCGTTTTCCGATCTAGCCATTGTTGTAGAAATTATTTCAGAGCTGGATTCGGGAGTTTGAGTTGGACTTGGTTGAGGATCTGGTGCACTGCTTTGTTCCTCGCTTTTGCAACTCGGCATGAGAACAAGTAAACTAATTATCAGGGGAGACATCCATCTAAAGGAAGCTTGCCTCATGCTTTTAACCGCCTTGATCTGAAAGAATGACAAGTCCAAGCTACCAACAAGAACTATTAAAAGGAAGTCCGTTTTAAGAAGCTATACACTCCCATGTAGATATCGGCATATTTACAACTGTCTTACTCGTCAATTGTGTTGAATAAACCCTGATTCTCATTGGGCAGTGGTTCTCTCCGCCCTGGTGTTTAGCAGCTATGCCCTGATTCAGCTTCACCAGTTGTTCTTTCAAAGCAATGGTGCGGGTGGCCCTGGCTGGGCGATCGGTCAACCTCAGACTCAGTGGAACTTCCGCCTGGGCAATCAGCCGCTGCCCGAACTCAGAGCCCTAGCGCTGGAGTTGGTGAACCGCGATCGCCAGGTGAATGGTCTACCGCCCCTGGTCGAAGATCCGTTGCTCGCCCAGGTGGCCCAGCGTCATGCCGAGGACATGCTGAAACATCAGTTCTACGACCACGTTAACCCCGATGGCCAAGACCCCTCAGACCGCTTTAGGGCGCTGGGGGGTCAAGCTGGGGCCGGGGAAAACATCATGCAGCAGAAGGGGACTATTCCGGTAGCCCTGTCCTTTGGCCTGGTGGAGGAATACCAGAAGGGGTGGATGTACAGCCCTGGCCATCGGGAGAATCTGCTAACACCTCACTACACCACCTTTGGCTATGGGATCGTAGCTAACTCACTAGGCACAGAGATCTATGCGGTGCAGTTGTTTAGCTTTCCGCCCTAGCTGCTGAAGGACATCGAAAAGTCTTGCACCTTTGACTTTCAAACAGTAGGGCCAATCGGGGATTACGGTTTATTGCCACTGCTCCAGAGGAAATTACAGCTGGTCTAACGTCATAGATATATTCACTATGAACCCATTCAAGGAGAACAGACCATGGCGGCTAAGATCCTGATGCTGGTTGGCGACTTCGTAGAAGATTATGAGGTGATGGTGCCCTTTCAAGCGCTACAGATGGTGGGCCATACCGTTCATGCCGTGTGCCCCGATAAGAAGAGTGGTGAGCTCGTGCGCACCGCTATCCATGACTTTGAGGGCGACCAAACCTATTCTGAAAAGCCTGGTCACAACTTTACTCTCAACGCTACCTTTGCCGACATCAACCCCATTGACTACGATGCTCTGGTCATTCCTGGTGGTCGCGCCCCTGAGTATATTCGCCTGAATCAAGATGTCATTGCCGCTGTTCAGCACTTTGCCCAGGCCAACAAACCAATTGCGGCGGTCTGCCATGGGGCTCAATTGCTAGCCGCTGCCGGGGTGATCAATGGCAAACGCTGCTCAGCCTATACAGCCTGCGGCCCAGATGTGAATGCGGCGGGTGGGCAGTATGTTGAGGTGCCTGTGACTGAGGTGGTTGTTGATGGCAACCTGGTGACGGCCCCAGCCTGGCCCGCTCACCCTCGGTGGTTAGCTGAATTTTTGACGGTTCTGGGGACTCGCGTTGAACATGCTGAGTTGGTAGCAGCTTAGGTCATAGAGGCTATTGCCTTGGGGTCGTTCTCAATCCCCAGACTTGCAGCGCACCCGCGCACCATCACCGATCGCATTGGTGGGGTAGGTTTTGAAAATCCTCTCTACCCCCTGGACATAGCCCTCTCTCGTATAGGCTGGGGCGGTGGTCAGCAGCGCCTCAATCAGCTTCTGGGTAAAGAATGGCGACACAGTGAAGAACCGCAGGGCTTTGACCGTCATCCCTGGCCAGTCGGTCAAAATCACGATGATGCCCAGGTGGGCCTCTGGGATAGCCCTGAAGTCGTCAAAGTAGGGCAGAGCCTCGGGGTGGAATCGGGCCAGGTGGAAGGGGCATTCATGCCAGGGCAGTACCACTTTTCCCTGCTGTGGTTGACCAAAGCCCTTAGCGCCTACTACTTCAAACACTCGAAAGCAGACAAAGGGCATGGACTCAACGACGTTCAGCCCAAATTCAAATACCCCGTGCTCGATCCCTCTGATTTCCCTTAGCCGTGGATTGCTCAGGCTGATCACCAGCTCGCAGGAGTCATCGGCCCATCTAAATCTTGATCCCTCAGCCTCGTGGGGGCGCTCTAAGCGCTCTCCTATAGCCATCTTCTCTATCTGTTCAGCCATGGGGTTCTGAGGCCTACAAGGGCAGAAACAGCATAGCAAAGGCTACAGGTCACTTTCGCCAGGGCCAGCGGGTGCCCATCTCTGTCGCGGCTGACCAGCACAGGTACTGCACAAAGATAGTGACGCCAGCGAGGAAGGGCAAAATATCGTCAGGCATAGCGTAGATTTCACCTGGGGCCATGGAACCATCGAGCATCCCTATCCTGCCAAAGCTGCTACTCATTCGCCACGGGCAGACCGCTCTCAACGTTCAGGGCCGGGTCCATAGCCAGCAGGACACCACTGGACTTGATGAGATAGGCCGTTGGCAAGCCTCGCGCCTGGTGGAGGTGTGTCGGGGGTACGGGGTGCGATCACTGTTGGCCTCTCCCGAACAACGGGCGCTAGAAACAGCCCAGATTGTTGCTGATGCCCTGGGGGTGCCCCTGCAATGTTCTGAGGCGTTGAAGGAGCGGAACTGGGGCCAATGGTCGGGGGAGCCGTGGTTACAGATTCACGAGCGGTTGAAGCCCATGTCGTTGGAGGAACGGTTTACCTTTGTGCCGCCTGGGGGCGAGTCGTGGCAGCAGATGGAACAGCGACTGATGGGCTGTGTTGAGGCTTGGCGGGGGTTGTCTGAGTCGGTGGCTGTGGTGGCCCACGGAGGGCTGCTGCGGGCGTTGATACCACTGCTGCTGGATGAGCCTAGGGAATCGAGCTTTCGCTATGACTTGGAGAATACTTCGGTGTCAGTGTTTGGGGTCAAGGGTGAGGGGTTTGAGGTGGTGGGGTTGAATGGGGTGGGGCATTTGGAGGCTGGGGGTTGAGGTTGCTTCAGCTATCACCAGCGGGCCTCTATCAAGGTTGATAGTGCTCAACCCACCGTCTTAGTTCCTGCATAAATTTTTCACGGATGGGAAGTGGACTAGAAATCAGACAATCGGCCCCATATCGACGCACCTCGCGGAGAAACCAAAACGTATTGCTAACTCGGCGCACCACCCGCCGCTGCTGTACATCGGGCTGCCATTCATTGACTAGGTCAGCCTTAGTTTTAGACCGATAGCCAAAGGCTAAACCTCCCAAGAGGAAGAATTCAACTTCAATATGACTGAGTTCAGGTTGCCAGTGCCCCTCAGCGGGAGAAATCACAGCTTCGGACGGAATGCGATCTAGGCGTAGCGACCAATTATGACGTAGGGCATCCACATCCTGATTGCCTTCTGTTTCATCGCACCAGCAGTCGAGGTATTGGCGGTCTTCATGGCGCTCGATCTTGGCATGGCGCACGGTGAAGTTCCACAGACGGTTGGCAGCGTCTTGGTACATGAGGCGAAAGGGTCGCTGTTGGCGAATACAGCGGTCAATGTCAACGCGCCAGGGGGCGCTGGGCTGCTCTACCCAGGCTTGAATTTCTTGGCGCAGGGGGTGGTTTAGCTCGCTGCGCTCTAGCAGTAGGTGGGCCAGGCAGAGGGCTTCATGGAGATAGCCTTCGTCTTTGAGCAGGTTGAGGGCGCGGTTGAGGGTGTCAATGCGATCGCGGCTCCAGTCGTGGTTGGCGGCTAGGCGCAGTTGACCACGGGCGATCGCTTTCATCAATTTTGACACGTTGGGGTTGTCGCCCCAGGTTTGGCCAAAGTCTAGCGCAAGTTGCTCTAGCTGGGCTTTTTCGGCCTCGTCGATAGAAAGAGTAATGGAGCGTTTTTGACGGGTCATAGAGGGGCGTACTTAATTTGTACGGACACTTTGTAATTATTTCTCTTGATACTCTCTAGTATCTCTGTCAGCATAGGGACATGCAACAAGACACGGATACTTTATAGATGCAGATAAAGGACGCGACAATCTCTTGCTGAATCGACTTAGCCTTGGAGACGCAGGAGGCAACGGCAAGCTGACGATTCGTGGGCAGGCGGTGATGGTTGAGCAGGTGCTGAGATGGTTAGCTGATGGCCTGTCCTATCAAGATGTGCTGAGTGAATGACCCCAACTACATCTAGACGATATTTTGGCCTGTCTCGAATATGCGGCTCGCCTAGTAGTCTGCCGGCAGCTTAGAGAGTCCGATTTGCCGCCTGAATAAGGTTTGGTTGCTGTGGCGGGTAACCTTGTGTGATCGAGGGTTTTATTTTGTATTGCTTTATTTAAGGTTCCGGGATCTGCCTCATACATCGAGAGTAATGCAGGAGGATTAGCGAAATGACCATGATAGAGAAACTGGCACAGGTGTTGGGAGATGGTCAATGGCACTCGACATCAGAGATGGTGGAGCAGGTGGGACATCGGTTTTCGGCTGTGCTGCATCGAGCTAAGCAAAAAGGATGGCAGGTAGAGAAGCGACGGGCAGTTGAGCAGATGTTTGAATATCGATTGGTTGCGAAATAAACAGGTTCTAGGAGCACAATCTAAGGACAGATTTTATGTTTAAGCAACGCCGCCTACTCAAGCAGGAATCCCATACTGTAGACGAAGAATATTTCACCAAAGTACGCCCTAATCTGTACAAGCTACATAGCGAACATGCTCAGTATGGAAGCCGTCGAGGACGAAGCTTAGCAGAACATCTTGACTCAGCTTGTCAGTTTGTTCTAACTGTTAGCAAACTTGCCAACGTCCCTGATGACAAGCGATCGCTGATCCTAGCCGCAACAGCAGTTCACGATCTCAACAAGTTAGATCCAAGAGAGCGAAATGTAAAAACCCTAGCCCGCGATCGCGCCTTTCTCAAAGAACAACTGGAAAGGGCTGGTGTAGTTGACTGGGTAAAAACTGACGATGACCTAGAGCTAGTGCGCTGCCTGATTGAGCGACATTCCGGGCACAATGCCAGTGATGGCATGCGCTTTCTGCCCGAAGATCCCAACATCAAGCGTTGGGCCGCAATGCTTATTGGTGGTGACCTATACGATCTGGGTATCCCTGAAGAACAGCGTATTCGTAAGGTTGAAAACGAGTTAACGGTTGCACTGCAAAAGGACACTCATTTTTTTAAGGTGGGGTTAGCAGAAGACCGAGGTTACCTAACCGCTCTACTCTTGGCGGCTTGTGAAGAAGTTCTCCATGAGCGGGGTCTGGCGACTTTATCTATTGATCCAGATGGGCAGCTTTTTATTGGAGAACGCTTCCCCGAAGAAGATTTGACCTTAGTGATCGCCCAAAAGTGGCACCGTAAAATCAATCAAGTTTTCAGTGGCAATGTTGAGCAACTGGTTAAAGCTAGCAAAGACGGTATTAAAGTTGACCCGCAAGCCGTACAGCAGAACCCTGATGCTGCCATTGATCAGGTAGATGCTTTGCTGGTCAAAAAATTTAGTGGCTATAAGCCAGATAAGGTTGTCCAAGATGTTCAAAAATATGGCAACGATGCTGGAGATACAGCGATAGCAGCAGCGGCTGAGTTGGGCTTGCTGCCCATCTCTAGTGCTGGAGAATTTGCTGTTTCAGAAGGGCTCAAAGCCGCTTATCTTAGCTACCGCGAGGCAACCCTTAGCCCCAAAGATGCCTGGGATCGCATTGCTGAACAAGCTGAATTAACCTCTGAACAACGGGCTGCTTTAGAGCCTTTCAATGCACAGTATGGGCGATGTCTTTTTGCTGCCAAAGCAGTGTCCCAAGGTCAAGCGGCGATTGCCCTCCTTCTCCGAGACTCGTTCCAGCTACGCCAAACCGAAGACACCTCCGTCCCTCAATCGCTGGTAGATGCTGTCGCCCAGTTGCTTAATTTTGCTCACCCTTCCACCTGGCAAGGCTTTTCTGAACTCACCAGCTACATTGAAGCCAGTCCTCGCCTGCGGTGCTCTCTGGGGCCAACGTCAACGGCTCAGGTTGAGGAGTTGATTTCCGCCAAAATGCCCCCAGAGACAAAGGTACAGTCGTTCTCCAATCGGCTACCCGGTGGCATGAGTGCCGAACCGAAACGTCGTGCAGATGCACTGTCAGCCCTGGGATATCAACTGCTCACCGTTGGGGCCAATTTTCCAAAAGCTAGTAAACAGGCTCCCTTGTACCTGCATTTTGCTCTACCTAAGGGGTCTAGCGTTGAACTACAACGCATCTGGAAGCAGTTTCTCCAGCGCACCGCTGAAACTAACGAAGACGGCACCGTTACCGTTGATGAGCTACAGCTCTATCGAGACAATCAACTCGTCTTCAAAGCGAACAAAGTCGTTGGGTTAGCTCTGCCCAAACGGCCTGAGTTTATGCATTCTACCGTCACGATCCCCGTACTCTGGGGTGATGTAAATAACTCGCTAGCGTTACTCAAGTCTCTACGGCTAGCCCTGGAAATGGCTTTAGCCTTGGATATTGGCTTTCCTTTTGTGCTCAGTGCCAACCTGGAAATTAAGCCTAGCTGGGATATTTTTGGGAGGGTAGAAGGCATTCCGTCTACCCTCCAGCCCCTTTTAGGCTCAGGGCAATACCTCCGGGAAGGCAATCTCTCTAAACAAGAGCGCCACCAGCAGGTAACCGCCGAAGCAGTATTAGAGCGCTTGCGATGTTTAGGCCAATTGTCAGTAGCCGTAGCCAGTCTTCCAAAAAAGGATGACTGTCTGTACGACCTGGCTAGGTCTGCCGCTCGCCCCTTGGATCTGTATCACGTCCTCCTGCGCTGGCTGTTACGAGAACAGGATGACCCTAACTTGGAGGCTACCTGGACTCGAATTAAAGAACCTTTGACCACCCTTTTGGAGAGTTTGATGTCAGAAGAACATGATCGTGTTTCACGCTATCTCAAGCAGGCAGCTCACATTGCAGAGGTCGGGAAACTGCGTGGTAGTTCCTTCCGTCGCACTGCCCAGGCGGAGCCTTTTTCAGAGTTCATCAAGGCCATTCGCGCTCGAAAACCCCACATGGATTGGGATACGGTCTTTGCTGCCCTGGTGCAGCAGTATCATAACCGCCTCGATCGCATTCGAGAGCATGGGGTTGGGGCAACTAAGTATGAGCAAATCTCTCAATACTACGGTGTGCTAAAAGAGCTGTTTGTTGAAGTTTACAACTCTCGCCCCGACCGACTCTTAGGCGACAGCAAAACGCTGGAAGCCGCCTATCTCTTTTTCCTTCAGGAAGCCCGCAAAGAGCTTAAAGCCCAAACTGAAAAACAATCCACGCAAGCTTAGGAGCAATCAAAATGTTTATTGAAAAACTGCAACCCTTTCTCGCTACCAGCTACGAAAACTTTCCTAAAGGCCGCACCATTGGTGCTGTGGTACTGCGAACCACCCAATCAGAAACCATCTTTCGCACCGAGGGTACCGGGGAACCCATGTGCAGCGAGTACGTGCAAGCGGGCGTAGCCGATACCGCTACCATTCCCCGACTGGTGATGACCAAACGCAAGCAGATTGCCCCAGAGCGTCGCAAAGGGCGCGAGTTTCTGCGGGTTCACGAACTTCTGTATCCCGACCCCAAAGGCAATTCTATCTGTTCTCTCAACACCAACGCCCCCTGTGAGATGTGTGTTGACTGCTTTCTCTATGGTTTTGCCGCTGGTGGTGAAGGGGCACAGAAAAGCCGGGTATGGACAGAAGATGCTTTTAGCGTGCTGCCCTCTACGGAATTGATTGGCGATCGCACTATCAACGCCATTTTTGAAACCGGCACTATGCGGGACGAAGAAGGTAAAGCCTCCACCGCCCTCAACACCAGCGAATACATCAAGCCAGGGGTTCACTTTCTCGATATTGTTACCTTCAAAGATGTAACCGCCGACGAGCTTCGCTACGCCCTGGGTAATGTTCTGCTGACCACCCGCTATGGCGCTGTCTCCAGCCGCGTTGGCCGCATGGAGAACCAAATACTGGGCATTTTTGGCGGCATTGCCGAACTTCCCAGTTCTCTCGAACTGGTGCAAGGCATCTATGACAAGCTAGCGACCGACCAACGAGAACATCCCCTCAACACTGGTGTATTGATTGCAGCTACCCAAAACGTGATCTCCACATGGACAAGTAAGCGAGGTATTTCAGTGCAGCTTTCGGCTACAGAACTAGACGAGTTGATCGCTGATGTAGACCGTCATCTTTCAATCGATGATCAAGCCTCTTTTCTAAAACGGCTGAGTGAATCCTACGAACCGATGCGTAAGGTCAAAGCTGCATCAAAGAAAAAAGGCAAAGGCAAAGAGCAGGAGGCTTAAGCTATGAAGCAAGTTGAGCTAGAGCTTCAAACTACCCCGCCGCCCTATAAAACAGCTCAACTGATAGAGCTGTGGTGCGCTGAACCTGTCTTCTTTGCCTCCAGAGAGCTATCAGACACCTACTACACCGAGGGCACCATTGGGAACTACGCCCTGGCCTATGCCCTCGGCTGGGCACGATCGCCCTACCGCTTGCTGGGAAAAGCCACCGGGCGACCGACCTATCTCGAAGACCTCACCCCCCTGGCGGGTCAGCGCTATATTCTCCCGGCTTGGCCTGTAGCCACCTCAGCCTCCTTTCGCTTTGAAAGATTTAATGCTCTGTCAGACTCCTACTGGTACGCCATGACCAACAACCGGGTGGCCATTGCCAGAGACGATCTGCCCCTAAAGCGCACAGGCAAAAAACCGAATACCTTTCGACCCAGCAATTTTCCGCAAACAGGTCGCCTACGGATGATTGAGCGGGGCAACCGCTTTCAAACCATTGCCTTTGGCGATGGTGAACTACCTGAATACATTCGGGTCGGTAAGTTTATGAGCAAAGTCAAGGTTGAAATCGTGAAAACGGTTGATGTCATTGCCCAACCCCCAGGGGAGTACAACTGCCATGCCTACCTTAACTCAGCGGATCTCACCTCTGGCCTTGGCCTGTTAAGTTTTGACCTGATCTCTATCCCCCCTGCCTCATTGCTCAAAAATCTGCGCTTTAGCGGATCTGCTTGGCAAGTAGGTGACTATACTCTCCCTGCCAACCTAGAATTTTGTGGAGGACGCAACCATGGATAGCCTCAAAATTCAACTCGAACCCCGCAGTATTGCCACCTGCCCTAATCCTGTTCTCCCGGCTGAACTGCTGAATGCCTTTGACCATAGCGTTCTCCAACACCAGGCCGATGTCTACGAAGCCGCCAAAACCCATGATATTATCCTTGACTTGGCTCCTACCGGTACTGGCAAAACCAAAGCAGGCTTAAGCGTTATTCATCGCAACCGTAATCGTAATGCGATTTACATCGCCCCCACCAATGCTCTGATCGAGCAACAGACCGAAGCCGCTCAAAAGTTTGTTGATGTCTCTGGACTACCTCACATCGTAGTAGCTGCTTCTGCCAAGCAGGTCAGAGAATGGCCTAACAATAGAGTAGGTTCCCGTCCAGGAGAGAAGATCTACAATCTACTCAGAGAGCCTGCAACTATTTTTCCTGAGTATGGTGGTCGGCCCTTACTTTTAGTCACCAATCCAGATATCTTCTACTACGCAGCCTTCTTTCAGTACGGCTCTAAAGATAGAAGCAATATTGCCAGCGAATTTTACAGCAGTTTCTCAACTATTATTTTTGACGAGTTTCACCTCTATGATGCCAAACAGCTAGTTAGCTTACTTTTCTACTTGGCCCTATCCCAGGTTTTTAAGTATTTTGAACATGGCCGCAAAATAGTTCTTTTAACGGCAACTCCTGAACCTGCCTGTGAAGCAGCTTTGGCCCTTCTCAAAAACGAAGGGGTCAAGATCCAGCAAGTAGATGGACAAAGTGACGAAAGTCAACAAACGCCCTCACAGACTTCAGTTAATCTAGAAATCCGCAAATATATAGATAAAGAAAGCTTGATTGTCGAGATAACTGACGAGGTCATAAATCGTCTTCAGGGTCATCCTGGCCAGTACGGAGCGGTCATCTTAGACTCTAAAGATACGCTCAATCGTGTTGCAGATCAGCTACGAAATAAAGTTGGTGAACATCACTTTGGAAGAATTATTGGCAATACTCCCAAAGAACAACGCCATTCAGCAGCCCAAAAACAAGTGATTTTGGCCACTAGTACTGTTGATGTTGGCTTCAACTTTGAGCGGGATATTGATACAGATCGTCAAAATTTAGACTGGCTTGTTTTCTCATCCCGCGATCGCTTCTCTTTTTGGCAGCGACTTGGTCGTGTTGGGCGCGTATTGGGTAAGATTGTCACTCATATTCCTTCGGATGCGATCGCCTATCTCCCAGAAAAAGCCTGGGAGCAGGGCCTTGTGGATCTACCTATTGATGCTGGTCGCACTGGCTTACAACAAAAACTTGAAGCCCTAGATTGTCTAAAACGCCCCTTCTTAGATATTTACTGGCGTTCAGAAGCTTTCCTAGAAATTGCCAAACCGCTCCTTGAGCTAGAGACGCAATTAGAGGGGCTTCCTCAAGCAAGCCTTGTTACTGATTTGTATAGAGTTCTTCAGGAAATTTTACAAGGGAAGCGAGACTGGGATTTCTATAAGAGACGAATTCGAATGTTGCAAGGTGCAGAAAATCTTGCGAAATCATCACTCGAAAAAATTCAAAAAGACTGGAAGTATATCAAGGGTGGCCAAAGTTGTTTGATGAGCTTTCTTAGAACCTGTTGCCCAGAAGACTACGAGGATATCCAGGCAGGTCGTGATTCTATTGCTTCAGTAGAATCCCTTCTGAAAAAAGATTCTGAATTAGCAGAAGAGCTCCACAGCTACGCCAAAACCATTCATGCAAGCTACAGTCCGCTGTTTCGATTCAGAGACAGCCTCTTTGAAAATCTCAAAATCCAAGATCCTCATAAGCTACTGCTAGACGAAGCTGGAGAAGCAATCATTGATCCAATACACCTTCTAAGATTTTATGAATTTGAATCAGATGAAAACCATATCATTGCTGTCAGTAGAGCAGAGCAACCTTACTCTCTAGCCTTTTCTCTCTACGTTAACAGTCTAGAAGAATTCGACAACAATTACCTTTGCAAACTGTTCGCCTTTGAAAACTGCTCTATTAAACGTATGGTCGGTAATGTGACTCGTTCTACAGCCTTGATCAAAGAAATTGAGAAAAATCTGATGCCAGGTATCGTTGTTAAAGAACATATGAACAACCGTTGGGTTATCAGAAGGCTAAGAAGCCAAGGGCTTGAGTACTACCCAATTCATGTTTCTGGCGGCGACAGCCCAACCCCTAACGAGTATTTATTTTTCCCTAGTCTTTCCGGTATTCTCGCGATCGCCGCTGCCGGAGTTGCCTTGCAAAGTCCCGACAATGAAGAATTCTGGGTTGCTTAGCCATGCCACACAGCCTTGTCCTCAACCTCCTCCCCTCCTCCCCCATTCCCCCCGGCTTTACTACCGGCAAACACCTCCACGCCCTCTTCCTCAACCTCGTCAGCTCCGTTGATGCGGCCATGGGTAACCAGCTCCACGCTAACGAAGGCAACAAATCCTTTACCCTCAGTCCGTTGCAGCTCGTTCGCAGTCACAGGCCACAGCTACGGAGCAAGCCCGATCGCTCCCCTGAACCAGCGTCAGGCTCTATGCAATGGCAATACCGTCAGCCCGTCTCTTCCGGTACCCCCTGCTGGTGGCGCATCTCTCTGCTCGACGATCGCCTCTTTGGCCACCTCAGCCAGCTCTGGCTCAACCTCAACCCCAACCAACCCTGGCATCTGGGGCCAGCCGACCTGCACATCACTAGCATTCTAGGCACGCCCCAGAGCACCCAGCCCTG
This sequence comes from Nodosilinea sp. E11, assembly GCF_032813545.1. NCBI lineage: Bacteria > Bacillati > Cyanobacteriota > Cyanophyceae > Nodosilineales > Nodosilineaceae > Nodosilinea > Nodosilinea sp. E11. Next base: position 311,032 of record NZ_CP136514.1, on the reverse strand, counting down.
GGCCAACTTCTGCAATTACCAGCAGCTCTACGACCAGGCATCTGAGACAGAACGCAAGCTCACCCTCCAGTTCTATACCCCTACCGCCTTCCGCCAGGGCAAGTATGATGCCGCCATGCCTATCCCTGCCAGTGTCTTCGGCAGCCTGCTCCGCCGCTGGAACCACCACAGTGGTTTGGAGTTCTCCCCCGACATCATCGACGCTCTTCAGCCCAGCTACTTCAACATTCGTACCGAGGTAGCCCAAGATCCCCGTACTCAGTTCCAGCACACCGGGGCTAGGGTCAACCCCGCCAACCAATTCATGGGCTGCGTTGGCAAAGTCACCTACCAAATTTTGGGAAGCTGCAATCGCGACACCATTCAACAACTCAATACCCTGGCCGATTTTGCTCTCTACGCCGGGGTTGGGAGAAAGACGCCTATGGGCATGGGCATGACCCGCCGGGTAGCTTAACCGCCGCTAGCTTTACGTCTTACAGCCCTTTGTTGCAAGGGCACAGAACCGTTTTGCCAATTTTCAGGAGTTCTACCGTGGAAATTTTCATCATGCTGGGAGTGGTGCTTTACCTCTTCACTCGCGACGTTTTTAGTAAACCACCCCCTAAATCGGTAGAAGAACAGCTTGGGGAATCCATCACCAAATACCTCAGTAAAGGCGTCAAAGTGAGGATCGAAACTGATGATCGAGGCTGACTACATACCCATCGCGGCTCTGAACCAGTACGCCTACTGCCCTCACCGCTGCTGGCGTATGTTCTGTGCTGGGGAGTTCATCGACAACCAGTACACCCTTGAAGGCACTGGCCTGCATGATCGGGTTCACACTCTGGGCAGCAACCATCGAGAAGAAACCTGGCAGGTACGGGCTATTTGGCTCAAGAGCGATCGCTATGGTTTGATCGGCAAATCTGATCTGATCGAAGAAACCGATGGCCAGCTGTGTCCTGTGGAGTACAAACGCGGTCACCGGGGCGAATTTGATAACGATGAACTACAGGTCTGTGCCCAGGCTCTCTGCCTGGAGGATATGACCCAAACGACTATTACCCAAGGCTTTGTCTACTACGCCCAGTCGCACCAGCGGCAGCCGGTAGAGATTTCGCCAGCGCTGAGGGAGGATGCGATCGCCACGATCACCGCCGTTCGCACACTACTCCACACGGGCACCATGCCGCCCCCGGTTTATACCAAACGCTGCCGGGGCTGTAGCCTCTATGCCCAATGCCTACCCCAGGCGGCTACCAAAGTGGGCCGCTATAAAGAAACCCTTTAAGGAGCCTCTGAAATCGCTATGGGAACCGTTTACATTTCTACCGACGATACCTTTATTGGCAAAACCGACGAACGACTACGGGTTCGTGCCCAAAAAGAAACTCTGCTGGATGTGCCTCTGATTAAAGTCGATGGAGTAGTCATCCTGGGTCGAGCCACTGTCTCCCCAGCGGCTTTGATTGAGCTACTAGAGCGTAAGATTCCCCTCAGCTTTATGACCGGCACCGGACGCTTTCTAGGACGGCTAGAGCCAGAGCTAAACAAGAATATCTTCGTCCGTTCAGCTCAGTGGCAAGCCGCAGGCGAAACGGATCGCTCTATTCATGCTGTGCAGGGCTTCATTCGAGGCAAGCTGAAGAACTATCGTAGTACGCTGTTACGGGCACAGCGAGAGGGTATTGATGGCCTAGAAGCGGGCATTACTCGTTTAGAACAGGCCACTAACCCTATTAACCAAACCTCTATCATTGATGCCCTACGGGGGTTAGAATGGGCTGGTAGTGCTGCCTATTTTGGCCACTTTGGTCGCCTCATTCGCAATGGTGACTTTAGCTTCAAAACCCGCTGTCGCCGCCCGCCCACTGACCCAGTCAATGCTTTGCTGAGTTTTGGCTATGCCCTGCTAGGCCACGATGTTCAGGGGGCAATCAATATTGTTGGTTTTGACCCCTATTTGGGCTATCTCCACACCCAGCGCTACGGTCGCCCCTCGCTGGCCCTTGATCTGATGGAAGAGTTTCGGCCCCTGGTGGTCGATGCTATGGTGCTCTCGGCCATCAACCGCAAGGCGCTAACCCCTAGCGATTTTGCCGACGAACCCGTTAGCCATGCAGTTTCCCTGACCGACGAGGGTCGCCGCAAGTTTTTACGACTGTATGAACAAAAGAAACAGTCAAAGTTTAAGCACCCCGTCATGGGACGACAGTGTACCTATCAAGAAGCTTTTGAGATCCAGGCCCGCTTGCTGGCCAAGTACCTGATGTCTGAGACAGAGCAGTACCCACCGCTAGTTCTAAGGTGAGCCATGCACGTTGTTATCACCTACGATATTTCTGAAGACAAACGTCGCACTAAGATTCACAAGATACTGTCGTCCTATGGGCAGTGGATGCAGTTCAGTGTGTTTGAATGTAGCCTGACCGCTACGCAATACACTAAATTGCGAAATCGCCTCAACAAGCTGATTAAGGCCGAAGAAGACAGCATTCGGCTTTACTTTCTCTGCGAATGCTGCCAGCCAAAAGTGGAGCGTATCGGCGGTGAGGCGGTGCGTGATGAAACTGTATTTTTTGCCTAGCGGGCTTCCGCGAGTGAGTGGGTGTTGGGGTGCGATCGCACCCCAGATCGTCTGAAATCCTACCTATAGGCTGAGCTCGAATCCCTGATCCTTAATTTAGATCCGCGCAATGTCTATATCTCTTGCTCAGAGGCTATTTGAGGGCTTTAGTCATAGCGCTGAAAACCTATTTTCAAGGATAGGAATGCTAAAATTGGGGAGTTCGCGCCTTTGGACCTTGAAAATCAAATGCTACAAGGCTTTCAGAGGCCCGCCGCTCCAACCGGCCCCAAACCCTCTCAGGGATTGAAACTTTCGAGGGCCAGCGTGTAGAGGCTACTGCGAACGCTCCAACCGGCCCCAAACCCTCTCAGGGATTGAAACTGTGGCAAATATCTTAGAAGCAAGGATACAGCGACGGGCAGCTCCAACCGGCCCCAAACCCTCTCAGGGATTGAAACTATTAGTGATCTCGGGAGCGAGAACGGCACTTTTGCTCCAACCGGCCCCAAACCCTCTCAGGGATTGAAACTGTGGCAAATATCTTAGAAGCAAGGATACAGCGACGGGCAGCTCCAACCGGCCCCAAACCCTCTCAGGGATTGAAACTATTAGTGATCTCGGGAGCGAGAACGGCACTTTTGCTCCAACCGGCCCCAAACCCTCTCAGGGATTGAAACAGTTTACGCCCCAAGAAAAGTGGGCATGGGTAGCTTGCTCCAACCGGCCCCAAACCCTCTCAGGGATTGAAACACGATTGAGGGGAGTGAGGTTGTGGGGGTGGAGTTGCTCCAACCGGCCCCAAACCCTCTCAGGGATTGAAACATTGATTGGTGAAGTGTGGGAGTGGACAAAGGGCGCTCCAACCGGCCCCAAACCCTCTCAGGGATTGAAACAGCGAGGCAACAGCATGACCACGACCAACATCACGCTCCAACCGGCCCCAAACCCTCTCAGGGATTGAAACATCGTGACAGTACCCGCCCCGGTGACAGCTATCCGCTCCAACCGGCCCCAAACCCTCTCAGGGATTGAAACCATGAATGGTGGGGGCAAGAGAACGCGATTCTGAGCTCCAACCGGCCCCAAACCCTCTCAGGGATTGAAACGTCTGGCTTTACCGATTCCGCCGAGGCAGCCGAGGCTCCAACCGGCCCCAAACCCTCTCAGGGATTGAAACATAGACTAGGATGGCAGGCCTGATGGTATGAAAGTGCTCCAACCGGCCCCAAACCCTCTCAGGGATTGAAACAAAGCTTTCTTCAGAAAGGCACAGCGAGACCTTCTCGCTCCAACCGGCCCCAAACCCTCTCAGGGATTGAAACATGTACCGAAAACCCCCTGAATCCAGGGGGTTTTTGCTCCAACCGGCCCCAAACCCTCTCAGGGATTGAAACAGCAGCAATGGCCAAGTGGTTGAGATGGACTCTCAGGCTCCAACCGGCCCCAAACCCTCTCAGGGATTGAAACTACTCAAATTCCACCACTGACCAGGGACAGCATCCGCTCCAACCGGCCCCAAACCCTCTCAGGGATTGAAACTGATTCTCGGGAGAACCACCAGGAACAAACCACTGCTCCAACCGGCCCCAAACCCTCTCAGGGATTGAAACAAGCAACGATAATTCTAGAATTCTCACGCAAAAGCGCTCCAACCGGCCCCAAACCCTCTCAGGGATTGAAACTCGTACCCCTTGAGATACCGTTCATAAGCTTTACGCTCCAACCGGCCCCAAACCCTCTCAGGGATTGAAACAGCATTAGACGGGCGGATGGCTTGCCTGATACGGGGGCTGCAACCGGCCCCAAACCCTCTCAGGGATTGAAACCTATCTGGATTTTTCAAAAATGCCGGTGCTGCTGGGCTCCAACCGGCCCCAAACCCTCTCAGGGATTGAAACTGCGGCGGGCATGGCGGCTAGGGGCTCTAGGGTGGGCCGCGCTCCAACCGGCCCCAAACCCTCTCAGGGATTGAAACCATTAGCGGCCCTCAAGACCTCAGCCGCCCACTCTGCTCCAACCGGCCCCAAACCCTCTCAGGGATTGAAACCACTGTGTCCACACGGGGGCAGGCGACGTTGGTAAGCTCCAACCGGCCCCAAACCCTCTCAGGGATTGAAACTTGTGCGGAGAGCCCAGCGGTGGCCTGCTGTTCCTGCTCCAACCGGCCCCAAACCCTCTCAGGGATTGAAACCGATGACATTGGCTCGATTGAGTATGGCTGGATCGGCTCCAACCGGCCCCAAACCCTCTCAGGGATTGAAACGAAACGACAGGCCTCAACCCCGCCACCGACGAGGGCTCCAACCGGCCCCAAACCCTCTCAGGGATTGAAACAAGACCTGCAACGCCTGAGGATAGGTCGGGAGCTAGCTCCAACCGGCCCCAAACCCTCTCAGGGATTGAAACACCTACGCTCAGGCACGGGTGCTCAAAGCTCCAGACGCTCCAACCGGCCCCAAACCCTCTCAGGGATTGAAACAGACCGTCTATCGGTGGGGCGAAGAGATTGGAGTCCCGGCTCCAACCGGCCCCAAACCCTCTCAGGGATTGAAACATCGATACGTTCTCCCATTTCATCGACTAGGCGGCAGCTCCAACCGGCCCCAAACCCTCTCAGGGATTGAAACACTAGAAACTGTTCTAGGCTATACCACCAATCAGCGCTCCAACCGGCCCCAAACCCTCTCAGGGATTGAAACGAAGATCAGACACTCGATCGGCTTAACATCAAACGCTCCAACCGGCCCCAAACCCTCTCAGGGATTGAAACTTTTTCTCAGCAATCTGCTCTAGCAGGGCCAGAGTCAGCGGGCTCCAACCGGCCCCAAACCCTCTCAGGGATTGAAACGAGCAGGCTCTATGGGCCTGATGGAAGCCGTAACGCTCCAACCGGCCCCAAACCCTCTCAGGGATTGAAACCAGTACATTCAGCCCCAGCGAGGCCAGTGGTAAATGGCTCCAACCGGCCCCAAACCCTCTCAGGGATTGAAACCCACTGACAGCCTTTGTTGAGTTGTTTGTGGTGTGCTCCAACCGGCCCCAAACCCTCTCAGGGATTGAAACAGCACCGCCGCTTGACATCCCCTCGCCTGGGGATTGCTCCAACCGGCCCCAAACCCTCTCAGGGATTGAAACATGACATTCAATTTGTAGATAAATCTGGCCTAGCTGCTCCAACCGGCCCCAAACCCTCTCAGGGATTGAAACAAAGCGTAGCTTCTCCTTTAGTTGGCCAATCCATTCGCTCCAACCGGCCCCAAACCCTCTCAGGGATTGAAACCACTGATGGGGATTGGCGCAGTCCACGCAATCTCGCTCCAACCGGCCCCAAACCCTCCCAGGGATTGAAACACCAGCAATGCGCGTCGGGCGGGCTCCTTTGTTGGCTCCAACCGGCCCCAAACCCTCTCAGGGATTGAAACTTGCAAGTTACTTCTTAATTTATGGTCATTTTACGCTACCGCACCACGCCAACCTCAACTGCTGCCCAACCAAGCGCTGGCTTCCAACCAGCCAAACCACTTTCCATAACCCCCAACCCGTAAGACCACTGAGAGAAAGGCCCAAAACTGCCCATAGTGTCTCAATTTCGTAGATGCAATCCCATAGTGTGCCTGACGTGGATCCTGGCTTTGAAAAAGTACCGTTATACCAGTGTTTCCTTTTGTCCTTTCGACGTAGATCTCGGCTTACTGACATGAAAAAGCGTAAATTTCTTGCTGTCGCTTGTATGGGGTTAGTGACTGCTGCGGTGATTTCTCCCCTGGCATCGGCCCAAATGTACAACGGCAATGCCGTATATAAAGTGATGCGCTCCAATGGTTCGCCGCAGTTGATTGTGGCCAACAGAGCCCCTGGTGAAAACCTGACGATTACTTATCCTGGGGCCACTTCCTCCAGGCGTGTAACGGCTAATGCTTGCGGTCTGATTGTCTTGCGAGATGGTGCTTCTAGTTCTCTCGCTGACCTGGTTTCAGTCGATAGCAGCCCCATTAACCAGGCTTCTCTCCCGACCCAACTGCTGCCCCGGTGCGTGGATGGCAACCTGGAAGAAGCCCGCCCCGCCAACTTCAAGACTGGAGCGGGTGAGGTGGTGGTAGTGAAGACTCCAAACACCGTCTATGAGGCTGTCTACGCTGGCGGGCGGGAACGGCGGGTAACCGCTAACGCCTGCGGGTTTGCTGCCGTCAATAGCACCAGCGCGTTGGACTGGGCCGATGCTGCTAACCAATCTTTTTCCATTGGGGGCATCTCCTACAACATGAACACATTGCCAATCGCCAACCCAGAGCCTCTTTGCCGTAGTGGACAGCTCTATAACCCCGCTGGCTGGCCATAAGTTTATTTGCCTATCTGCACTCCATCCAGCCTCTCTACGGAGAGGCTTTTTTATTATGAAAATCTCTTCCCTACCCTTACTTTTACTGCTGGCACTCCCGCTAATGGCCGCCAAGGGCCATGTGTACCGCGACAGCGATGGGGCGATCTCGGTCTACAAACTCGAACCCAATGCCCAGGTTAGTATCGGCATTGATACGCCCCCCAGCCGCAGCATCACATCTACTCGCTGTGGCTTTGTGGTGGTGACCAACTCAGCCAGCTACCCCACCGCTACGATTCAAATCGATGGGGTGGTGATCAACCCCGCTAACCTGCAAAGGCGCATTCGTCCCAACTGTCGGGCTCAGGGCGATGGATCCTACGCCTTAGATGAGGCTCGACCCCAGCACTTCACCACCGAGGGCGGCGACCTGGTGATCGTCAATAAGCAGCCTGATACTCGCTACACCGTGAGCTATCCTGGCCAGCTCCGTATTCTGAACCGCCGGATCAATAGCTGTGGTTTCTTGAGGATCCGCGAGACAGACTCAATCAACTTCAACCAGAGCATTTTGCTCCCCACCACCTCGGCCTTAACCTATGCCGAATTTCAGATTAACCAGATCCCGCGCACTACACCGTTAGAGTGCTTTCGGAGTAATTTGTACCTGCCTCAGCCCTGGCAAGACATCTTTGCGAGTGCGATCGCAGGCAGTGAAGTCCCCGCCGCAGTAGTAGCCTCGGCCCGCAGTCTCCCGAGTGCTCTGGCCCCAGGTGGTACAAGTGGCGGTGGTGGTAGTGCCGGGGGCGGTGGCAGTTCTGGTGGTGGCGACTCTGGCGGCTCTAGTGGCGGCGATTCAGGCGGCAGTGATTCAGGCGGCTCTGGTGGATCTGGCGGCTCTAGTGGCTCTGGCGGTGATTCAGGCGGCTCTGGCGGGGCTGGGGATGACACAGGCGGTGGCAGTAGTGGGCCTGGTGATTCAGGGGGTTCTGGTGGTGGTAGCAGCCCCAGCATGTACGACTTTACCCTGGCTACCTACAACCCTTCAGTCCACGACTTTAACGGCGATGGCTTGGTAGATGATTCTACCGGCAATGGTATTCCCAATGACCGAGACGGCGATGGTTTCCCTGATGGGCCTTGGAAATCTAATGACTTTCCCCGGTCGGCTGGGCCAGGATTTACGATTCCTCCAAGCGCCAGCTTCTGCTACGGCTACAACGGCAACATCGTCATTTCCTCTTGGAGCTTTCAGCGGAATAGGGACTACTGGATCAGAGCAGCCGATGGAAACTACCCCATTTCCAATGACAACGTGCGGGGCAATGCGTCCTATGGCGCTACATCAGATGCACCAACGATTCGATTCCCTGGGGACTGGAGCGATGAGAATTTTGGGCACTACTTTGAGGGCCAAGACAGCGGATTCTCAATCGCTTCAGATGATGGCATGGAGAATACATTGTTCTCGCAATATTTCAAAGATGGAACGTCCTGCCTAATGCCCCCCTGGCTCACCAATCCCCCAGCCTGGATCACCTTCTAGGTGTCACTGCCCAACACCATCATCTGAATCCGCGCCAGTCGGGTTCTCAGCCTCGCCCACGCTCTGTAGGTCGAGGCTTTTGTTTGGTCGAGTTGAGAGAGTCGGCCCAGGTAGGTCACACTGTCGATCTGATCGCTAAACCGGTAATCAATCTCCAGCAGCCGGTGTTGCACAGTGGCGCGGCGGGCAATCTCCTGAGAGATTTGGAACTCGCGGCGGGTAGCATCGAACTCCAGCAGTTCTAGGGCCACCTGTTCACGCAGCGTCTCAGCGATTTTGCGATTCTCCTGCTCAATCTGAGCCACCTTTACCTGGAGGTTACTGATGGCGATCGCCGTCTATGACCTGTGCTGCAAAGATGCGGTCACCTTCTCCGATGGCCGCAAGGTAGTTAAGCCCGCCTTCATCAAAGCGGGAGACAGTGCCGTGAAAGCGGCCTCTAAGAAGCTTCGTTACAAACACAGACCCGACCGTAGGGCAGGCATCAAAGCCTCATGTCGGTGGCGCAAAGCGAGTCGGGACGTGGCCCGGCTCAAGCGAAGGGTAGCCAATCAGCGAGCAGATTGATTGCACAAACTCACCAGCGATACCGTTCGCCGTAACAGCCTGATTGCTGGTAAAACGCTCAACGTCAAGGGAATGACGGCTAGAGCCAAGAAGGGGGAACGGAAACAGCAAAAAGCTGGCTTGAACCGCTCTATCCTCTCAGTTGGTTTTGGCATGGTGGAGCCGATGCTGGATTACAAGTCAGCGGAGGCGGGTGGGTTCCATCTGGAGTCCCCCACCCAACAACTCAAGCCGTCTCAGCGCTGGGAGTTGACCCCTAAGACACTGAAAGACCATGTTCACAGTTGCTCTAACCCGGCATGTCGCCATGCCGAGGATAGGGACGTCAATGCTGCCCAGGTAAACTTGCTTTGGGCACGAGGGCAGGAAGTTTCCCTCGCAAGTGTGGAGTCGGCCATCCCTACTGATTGCGGAAGCATGAAGCAAATGACGGCTAAGAAGCACAAGAAACCGCCTGACGCGATAGCGACTGGCGCGTAGTTCATGAAAAACCCAAAATCCAGTAGTAAATGAGTGGCACGACTATTTCAGTAGTTGATCTGTTGATGATTCTCAGAATAGCCATCCTCTGAGTACTCATTTTCAGTTAGGGATGAGAATCGTCTATCATTGTCATGAGTATTTTTTATCATCGTCAAATGATTCTTGGTCAATCACTATCGACAGCAGGGCCATTGTCTGATTTTGGGTAATGACCTTAAATTTAGTGGTGCTAGAGCCGCCAATGACTAGGGTTAATGTGCTCTCCTGCATTAGCTCTGCCAAAACCCGATCTCGCTCTGCGGGGGTAAGTCTTTTTAATTGATCGATCAGGTCTTCTACATGGGAATTAGGCGACATCTTGTTCATGAGGCAAAATTCTCTGTCACCCAAATACATTAGGTTAAAGATGCTTTTTATACAGGTTTTGTTTCCGCTATATCGTTTTTCTGGCTATACCTGAAGGCAGATGACATCGTAAGGGGATGCGAAGTAATTATTGGGGCCTTAGGTTTTTGCTCTGTTCTAAACCATTGCAAGATTTAGATGAAAGTTCAATGTTTACTGTCTATGCACACCTTCTGTGGAATGTTGCGATCGCACCAAAAAGCCTGCATTCGAATAATGTCGCATGAGACATCAAAGCGCATACGACATCAAGTTCTTCATCTTTAGAACAAGAAGTCATCTTCTGTAACCTATCAACACCAATAATCTTGGGCAACGCTCATAGTATTGGAAAAAACTTCCATCCTTACTCCGCCAACACATAGCGGGTGAGCACTCGCATAATTTCATTAACGCGTCCTGTGGGTTGCGGCTTGCTCCACTCACGCACTTCGGCAAAGCCAAGACGAAAAAGTTCGTGAACAATGCGCTCAACACCGTGGGCGGGGCCAATGACCAAGATGCGGATAATCTCTCGCCCCGACTCGGCGTCAGGTTCCAGAGTGACTTGCAGGCTCGGGCTAGACAAAGCAGAGGGGAGAAAGGCTTGAGGCATGGGGGTTACTCGCAGTTGAGAACTTCAGAAAATGACTAGGGTGAACGCTAAGGCGCTGTAACCCTGTCTGATATATAGCACAAATAATTCTACATAGTGTAATTTTGATTCTATTAACGCTATTTTGTGTTCAAGGTCAGTTAAATTTGTGCTTAGTAATGTGACCGTTGATTATCTGACCCTAATGCCTGATTTGAGAATCAATTACATCTACATGGATGCGGAGACCCGGTCACGGTACGACCAAGCCTGTGTTGGGCTGCACTGGTCGTCTAAAGACCTGGTCAAACAGTGCATCCAAGCGTTCTTTAAGGTTAATCGAGACTATTACGTTGAATGTGCTTATCAAGACTGTGACGCTAGAGGGATGCCTGTTAATGACTGGTACAAAACGCTTCGGGATGGGGCAGACGACGACCTGCGCCCTTACTTAGCTGGGCGACCTGCCTTTGGCGCAACTCCATTGGACACTGTTCCACCCGTGCCAACCGGGGCAGAGAACAAGCGACTTTACAACACGCTCTCGATGGGTGGCTTTAATCTGGTGCTGCTTAAAACCTG